>NZ_CAJE01000014.1 GCF_000308215.1 Methanomassiliicoccus luminyensis B10 | reverse complement strand
CCCCTCAATGCCATCAACTCGCGGGCCCGGGGCCCCTTCTCCTTCGTGCGCACTTGCATTCATGTCCGTGCTCGTGGTGATGATCGCAAATATGGTCGTGCTCCTGGATATCGCACAGCACCACCGGCGACAGCCTGGAGACCTCGTCCTTCACGATCTCCTCGATGACCCCGTCCTTCATGCCTATGGCCACGGCCATGATCCTGATCTTGCCTTCGGATATTGTGTCCGCTTTGAGCTCGTGAATGGCCTCGACCCCCAGCGTGGTGTCCACCACACTGAGCTTCAGGAATCCGCCGCCCGTCTCCACGAACATCTTGGCATGGCCCAGGAGCGCCCCCCGCTCCGCCTCTACCCGCTTGGCCACCCCCATCATGAGCTCGTGCATCTTCCCCGAGAACACTTCTTTCCGGATGTCCGGGCAGCGGAACACCACCTCTGCGCCGAAAGAGCCAGAGGCCATATCCTTGGAGTGATCGGTCTTCCTCTTGGTCATTTTAGCCCCCCTCCACGCTCTCCCCTAGGATGATGTTCTTAAGGGCGTCCACCCCCAGGTTGTTCCTCGCGGAAAGGGTGTGGATCTTTGCTTTCGGATTTATGGACCTTACCATGTCAATTACCGACACCAGTTCCATGCTGTCGACCAGCTCGATCTTGCTGATGACGATGAGGTTCGAACCCTTTATCTGGGTCGCAAAGAACGCTCCCGCCTCCCGGTTTATCCTCGGCGCTCGATAGGCGTCGACAAGGCAGACGGAGAACTTCTTGTCAAATTCCACCAGGGAGGTCCTCACGACCTTGTTGATCTTAGATGGCAGGGCCACTCCGGTCGGCTCTATGAAAACGACGTCGGGGTCGTACTCCTTGGCAAGCTGCTGAAGGGTGTTCATGAGAGTATTGGACAAAGCACAGCATATGCACCCCTCAGTGATCTCCTTCATTTGCAGGCCATACGCGCTCATGAGGGCACCGTCGACCCCGACCTCCCCTATCTCATTGACAATTATGGCCACCTTTCTTCCCTCCCCGGCCAGCCTTCTCGACAGGTCGATGACCAGCGTGGTCTTGCCGCTGCCTAGGAATCCAGCTATAGAACATAGTATCATTTTCGGTCCTCTTCGAATCGTATCAATCGCTTGCGCTCACGCTCGCGGTCCTCGACCAGGTTCTCCACTGCCATCTCGAGGGCGTTCCCGAAACTGGCGTTCAGGTTGTCCAGGGCTATTCTCTCCACCAGCTCGTCGGCCAGCCCGTACAGGAGCACGTTCAGGATGAGGATGAACCGGTCGGTCGCCCGGGACATGTTGCCGTGGCACTTTGCCTTCCCGCCCTGGTCGGTCACACTGCAGCTCAGGAACTCCTCGTGGGGGTCCTCCACGAGGCACTTGACGTGGCCGATCAGCCACGCTCCCTCTCTCGCGCAATCGAGGGTGATCCTGGACACGAGCTCCAGGACAGTTGTCCTCAGCTCCTCCGGCGGTATTTCGGCCTTGAAACGGATGCAGGCCTTGCCAGCATAGCCGGTGAAGTCAGTGGCCATCATGTGCTCACCAGCTGTTGGATGACGCGTTCGACGTTGGTGCCCGTGGCCATGGAAGCGGAGACTATGGGCACGTTGATCCCGAGATCGAACAGGCAGGCCAGTACGTCTACGAGCTCGATGTTGTCCACCTCATCTATCTTGTTGACCAGCACGAGATCGGCGGCCCTGAGCTGCCTCTCGACGGGACGGGGGAACGCGCGCAGGATCCGGGCGAACCGGACGGCATCGAGCACCACGACGGTCCTGACGCTATCCAGGGGCGTCTCATCGAACGCCTTCAGCGCCGCCAGGATGCTCATGGGGTCCTCCAACCCGGTCGGTTCGACCACCACCATATCCGGACCGATGTCCCTCGCGACGTCCGTAAGGGTCTTCAGGAAGGCCTCTTCCGACATGCAGCAGATGCGGCCGCCATGCATCTCCTGGACGGTAAGGCCGCCGTTCTTCATGACCCGGGCGTCGATGCCGATCCTCCCGAAGTCGTTCTTGATGACGACAACCTTCTTTCCGGTGCTCTCGATCACCCGGTCCACGACGGCCAGGATCGCAGCGGTCTTTCCCGACCCCAGGAACCCGGTGATGATCATGATTTCCAATTATTGACCCCCGCCTAAGCGTTGCTAGGAATATCAGGCATCTCTCTATATGAATGTTATCAATGTTTGTTGATTTATTAATAATAGATGCAAATTGTATCCGATAATAAATTTAATTATTAATACAAATTATACATATTGTTAATACAACAATAATGTGCCGCCACCCTGAAGTGACGAACCCGTCTTATTCTGGCCTCATCATCAGAAATCTATATCAACGTGCCAGATAGACTTGGGAACCTATGAATGAGAACAAGGGCCCGGACGATGTCCAAATCCTTCTCTTGGTCAAGTTCCCGCAGGAGGGCGAGGTAAAGAGCCGGCTCTCTGAGGAGGTGGGCGAGGAGCTAGCCGCCGAGCTGTACCGCGCCTTCGTGCAGGACACCCTTGCCACGCTGGACGCTTCGGGCCTCCGCCATGCCATATCTTTCCATCCCCCGGAGGCAGGGGACCAGGTGAAGGGGTGGCTGGGGGACCGCTACGAGTATTATCCCCAGAGAGGCGACGGCCCGGCAAGCAGGGTGAAGAACACCTTCCTGGACGCGTTCGCGCGTGGAGAGGAGAAGGTCATCGTCATGGCCAGTGACGCCCCGGACATCCCGGAGGACATGCTCAAGGAAGCGGTCATGGGCCTGGGGGAGAAGGACTCGGTGCTGGGCCCTGCGGTGGACGGGGGGTACAACCTCATCGGGTTCAACCGGGCCTCGTTCCGGGAGGCGGCCTTCGACGACATCTCCTGGGGCACCGCCATGGCCTTCGCCGACACCGCAGAGAGAATGAAAGGCCTGAGCATCTACGTCACGGCGCCCTGGCCGGACATCGACACCGCCAACGACCTGCGTGCCACCTTCAGGGAGAAGAGGAACTCCTCGTTCATGGCATCATCGAAGACCGTGGAGATCCTGGCGGGCACCGAGTATGCCAAGAGGGAAGTGGTGAGAAGGTAGGCTTCGCGACCGGGGTTCTGGTCCCGGGGGCCCGGCGGAAGGGGGAAATCTCCCCCGGAGCCCCGGAACGGTCAAGGTGATCCTCTAGTGGTGGTGGTCTTTGCAGGCGTTCTCGTCGGTGGCCGCTATGAGGCTCCCGGCCCGCCACTGCGCCAATGCATCCTTGGCCGCGCCGGTGGCGCCCACGAATACTTTTATGTCCATCGATCTCAGCATGGTAAGGGCCTTGGGGCCAAGCCCCTTGCAGACCACCACGGACACGCCCTGCTTGGCCATGTGCTCGGGGGGAGAACCGGTCCCGCCCATGTGATCGCTCTGGTTGGGAACCACCCCGCTCTCCCCCGTCGCCGTGTCGAAAATCAAGTATGACGGGGCCTTCCCGAAATGGTCGCTCAACGCGCTATCCAGCCCCTTGTCGTCAGATATCGGTACGCTGACCAGCATGTCGCATCGCTCCGGGGGCGGCAACCACCTCCGCCAATGTAACCCCTGCGGCGGACATGTTCGCCGTTCATTCCTTGGCCAGGTGGCAGCGCACCAGCTTTCCCTCGGCCCTCCGCAGGATCACGTCCAGAGCGGACTTGCCTATGCCCAGCTTCCCGGCCAGCTCGTCCAGGTCGGTCCGGCGGGGGATGTCATAATAGCCGAGATCGCAGGCCACCCGGACGGCCTCCTCCTGGCGGTCGGTCAGCCGCGTCTCTCTCCCCCGCTCACGCACGCTGACCAGCTCCACCTCGCACCCCCGCTCCCTCAACCTGGCCACCAAGCCCCGGATGGCCGCCGCGTCCGGAGCGGCAATCCCCCACGTCATCCTCCCGTCGCCGTGAGGCCTCGCCGACTCCAGGAAGCATCCCGATTCCGCCACCGACCCGCACACGGTGCACCGGGCGTTGGACACCGTCACCAGGTACCCGTCCTTCTCCCTCGAGGCGATGTCCACATCGCGGCCCGGTTCGGAGTCCTTCAGCAGCGCGACCAGGGCCGCCTCATCCATCGCCGGGGGCGCCCCGATCTTGACCAGGCTGTAGCCTCCCGAGGGCCCCCTGGGCACGCAGCGCAGCACCTTGAAGGACAGGCCGCTGGACGGGGGGACGCTGCAGAATATGTTGTCAGGTATCTTGACGACGATGATGGCAGAGCGCATGGTCACGGTCCACGCCGAGGGGGCGCGGCAGGCTGCCAAGCGCATAGCGCAATATGATGTTTCCCCCGTTCCCGGCGGCGCCGAGGAAGCATTTGATATTAAATGGCCGGAACGCATCCACATGCGGACATTATCGGCGGGACGGGGGTGAGCGGATGGACGAGAAGGCCGTCAAGGCGGTTAGGGACGAGATATACAACCGGATGAAGGTCCCTCCGGGGAAGAAGGTCAAGCTGAAGGACTACAACGCCAGCTGGGACCAGAACAACGATCTCAGGGGTATGGGCAAGGAGGCGGTGAAGGACCTAGCCAACGCCGCGCTGGCCCGCAATACCGAGGACCTCAAGGCCGCCCAGGAGCTGCTGTGGGCGGACAACACCCGCTCCGTGCTGATGGTCCTTCAGGGCATGGACGCCGCCGGGAAGGACAGCATCATCAAGCACGTGATGTCCGGGGTCAATCCCGCCGGATGCCAGGTGATATCGTTCAAGCCGCCGTCGGAGGAGGAGCTGGACCACACCTTCCTGTGGAGGCACATGAAGGCGGCGCCCGCCAAGGGCATGATCGGGATATTCAACCGTTCCCATTATGAGGAGGTTCTGGTGGTGAAAGTGCACCCGGAGATGCTGGAGCACGAGCATCTCCCCTCCGGCCGCATCGGCAAGGAGTTCTGGGAAGGCCGCTACGATGACATCAACGCCTTCGAGCGGTATCTGGTCAGGAACGGAACGGTGGTCCTGAAGTTCTTCCTGAACATCTCCCGGGACGAGCAGCGGGTCCGTTTCATCGAGAGGCTCAGCCACCCGGAGAAGCAATGGAAGTTCTCCCTGAGCGACGTGAGGGAGCGGGACTTCTGGGATGACTACATGGCCGCCTTTGAGGAGATGCTCAGCAGGACCAGCACGGAGTGGGCGCCCTGGTACGTGGTCCCCTCGGACCACAAGTGGGCCGCCCGGAGCGTGGTGGCAGAGGTGCTGACCACCTCCATTCAGGAACTGGGCCTGAAATACCCCTCCGTGCCGAAGGAGGACCGGGAGGAGCTGGAGCGCATCAGGAAGAGGCTGGAGGAAGAGGGGAAGAGAGAAAAGTAAGAAAAAGGAGGGCGGTGGCCCTCACTTGTTGGCCATCATCGCCGCGAGGTCCGCGTCCACGTTCCCGACGGGCTTCCAGTTGAACTTGTCCTGGATGACCTTCCAGTTGTTGGGCGTTATGAACGCCGGGAGGGTCGGCCCTACCCTGACGTTCTTGATGTCCAGGGCGAGGAGGGTGAGCACGATGGCCACCGCCTTCTGCTCGAACCACGACAGCGCCATGCTGAGCGGCAGCTCGTTCACGCCGACCCCGAAGGCCTTCGACAGCGCCACGGCCAGCTGTATGGCTGAGTAGGCGTTGTTGCACTGTCCCATGTCGAGAAGGCGTGGTATGCCGTCGATGTTCCCGAAGTCCTTGTCGTTGAAGCGGTACTTGCCGCAGGCCAGGGTCAGGATGACCGCGTCCTTGGGCACCTTCTCCGCCAGCTCGGTGTAGTAGTTGCGTCCGGGGGTGGCGCCGTCACACCCGCCGATGAGGAAGAAGTGCGAGATCTTTCCGGCCTTAACGGCATCGATGATCTTGGGCGCCAGCGGCATGATGGCATTGTGGTGGAAGCCGGTCTCCAGCACCGGGCCGGTCTTGGCCGGTATGTCGCCCAGCTCCTTGGCCTTGGCGATGATCTGGGAAAAGTCCTTGCGGTCCTCCAGGTGCTTCGCCCCCGGGACCGCGGTCGGCCCCGTGGTATACAGCCGGTCCTTGTATGTATCGGGCGGTATCAGCACGCAGTTGGTGGTGGCGAGGATGGGGCCGCCGAACTCGGCGAACTCCTTTCTCTGCTTCTGCCACGCTCCGCCGTAGTTGCCGGCCAGGTGGGAGTACTTCCTCAGCGCGGGATAGGCGTGCGCGGGCAGCATCTCCCCATGAGTGTATACGTTGATCCCGGTGCCCTCGGTCTGCTTGAGCAGCTCTTCCAGGTCCAGCAGGTCGTGGCCGGTGACCACTATGCCCGGCCCCTTGCGCGTGGAGGTCTCTACCTTGGCCGGGGTGGGCTGCCCGAAGTGCTCCAGGTGCGCCTGGTCGAGGGTCTCCATGATGCGGAGGTTCATCATTCCCGCTTTGAGGACGGTGCTCCACATGTCCTCCGGAGAGAAGTCCACATTGGTGAGGGTCTTGAAGAGGGCCTCGTGAACGAACGCGTCGACCTCCTCGTCCCTCTTGCCCAGCACCCTGGCGTGATACGCGTAGGCGGAGATGCCCTTCAGCCCATAGAGAAGGGTCTCCTGCAGGCTCTGGATATCCTGGTCCTTTCCGCACACTCCCTTGACGGTGCAGGCCACGCCCTTGGCGGTCTGTTCGCATTGATTGCAATACATCGGATCGTCTCCGGACTACAGAGCGAGCTAACAGAATATAATGCAAATCACTATCAATGATAGACTAAACCATCAAATACACTATCAATTATTGTACTACCGCCATGAAGCTCGACAAGAAGGACCGCAAGATCATCACCATGTTCGCCCAGGACCCCGGGGTGTCGCAGGATGAGATAGCCCGGGCCGTGGGGCTGTCCCAGCCGTCCGTGGCGGTGCGGGTGAGGAAGCTCCGCGATAGCGGGGGCATCGAGAGCCAGACCGGGATAAACCCGCTCAAGATGGGGCTGTACATGGCCAAGGTGGACATAGTCTCCAACAACCCCACGGCCATAATGGACATGTTCCGCGGCTGCCCCTACTTCGCCAACGGCTTCACCATCTCCGGGAAGAGCAACCTGTGCCTGATGTTCATGAGCGAGAACATCGCCACTCTGGAGGCGATAGTTAACGGCCACCTGCGCTCCAACCCATGGGTCCAGGATGTCGATTTCAACATGATCATCAGCTCGGAGAGGGACATGGTGGTGCCCACCTCGCTCACGGTCGATGTCACCGGCGAGCCGCCCTGCGGGACCCTTATCCAGTGCCGGGGGTGCCGGTCCTTCCAGGACAAGAAGTGCATGGGGTGCCCCGTCACCGGGCAGTACCAGGGATGGTTCTACTAGCGCCGGCTATACCGGTCCAGTTCCCTGATCATGAGGACGGCGGCGACCCCGGGCCCGTAATCCAGATCTTTTATCTTCACGAAGCCATGCTTTCCCCAGAACCTCTCGGCGCCCTGCACCGCCACCAGGGTGGCGGTGTCAAAGGAACGTTCGCGGGCTCGTTCCAAGGCGGCGTCCAGCAGCAGATCCGCTGCCCCCTTCCCGCGGCAGGAGGGGCGGACGGCAAGATCGTGCAAGTACATGGTGTCGGGGTTCCGGGGGAGCGACAGGTCATCGGCGGAGAGGGGGGCCGGCACCCCCGCCGTCCAGGGATGGCAGAAAATGTAGCCGGCCAGGAGCCGGTCCTGAAAGCAGCCCGCCGCCCCCTCGGAAAAGATCGCCATCTTCCTCAGGAACGTCGACGGAGTCTCCAGCAGGGCAGGCAGGTACGCCTCCTCTTGCACCTCCATGACCGCTCCGATGTCTACTTCCGTCAACTTCCTAACGAACATTCGCTCCTTAAACTACTGTCCAGTATTCATTTGTGATGGCTGACAGTGCTAAAGCTCTAAATATGTCCTCATGTGTCAGGGAAAGCTACATCGTCGGACGTCGAACGACGACCGCGGTGGGAACAGGTTGTGAGAACATAGCGGACAGATCCCCGGTAAAGGACATAATAAAAATGGCAAGGCAGGTGACTGGCTCCGGCATCACGGGCCGGAAAGCGACCAAGTCCGATGCCGAGGGAGGAGTTGCGCAGGCGATCGGCGACCTGGACAAAGAGTTCACCACCAGGTACGGCGTGAACTACTGGACCTATCTAAAGTCGATATTCAACGAATATGCCGCCTCCAGGGGCCTGGACGGGGAGATGGTGGTGAGGGGCTATCCCTTCAACTTCATGACCAGCGTCGACACCAAATGCTCCACGGTCATGCTGAGGAAGAACTACCATCGGGGCGAGCATTTGGTGGAGCCGGAGATATTCCTCGAGGTCGGCGTGATCAGGGACGGGAGGGGCAGGGCCTTCACCGGCGTCACCTTCGGCTATCACTTTCTGTACGGTGCGGACGGCAACCGTAGCAGGTTCATACAAGGCGTCATCGAGAACCCCGGGCTGGAGCACCTCGCGGAGAAGCTGAGGAACAGCCTGGTGGTGAGGCCCGAGTACTTCCTGCAGCTCGATAATGACTCCGTGGAGAGCAAACAGGTCGACGCTTCCTGGTTGACCGACCCCAAGCGCCGGGCCAGGGACTGCATGGACACCAGCATGCTGTTCTGGGTCAAGCTCGCCGAGGACGAGGTGGGGGCGGACCTCAAGGAGCGTGTGTTCGCGGCGCTCGACGAGATCATGCCGTTCTTCAAGGCGCTGTGCGCCCTGCCGGAGAGCTCCCCCGAGGGACCGAAGGCGCCCGGATCCGAGCCAGTGAAGACGTGAGCTCGTCCGCCAGCCTCTGAAAAATAAAAACTGGAAGGCCCCCAAAGGGGGTGTTTTTAGTGTTTGTTCCGGATTACGTCGCAGGCTTCTTTTTCCTCATGTAGAGGAAGCCGCCGACTGCCACAACGGCGATGACAGCGATCACGGCCACCAGAATCCATTCTAGGGGCAAGCCTTCGGGCTCGTCCTTGTTCATGATCTGGTCATAGGTCTGCTTCTTCTCCACTTGGTCGGAGACCCCGCTGATGGCTTTCTCCACATCCGCTACCGGCGCAGAGGCCAGCTTGAGGCGGAACATATCGCTTATGGCGTATACCTCAGCGCCGACTATACGGCCGTTCTCTGGGCAGTACAGATAGCGCACGCTATCTGTCATGCCAAGCTCCTGCACCTGTATGGTCCCGAAGACGGGGTCGTTTATGGTCCTGTTGGCGTAGTTGTAGACTTCGAGGTCTCTATCGATGTCATCGATCGCCATGGTCCCATTGTTGATCATGGTGGAACCAGGGTTGTAGATTTTGGCCAGATCAACAGGGAATCCAGTCACTCCCCACTTTGCCACATCCTCGGTAAACATCTTCTCGGTCAGCCAGTTAGGCAGCCCAGTGATGTCGAGAACTCCGGACCAGTTGAGGGTGCCATTCACGAGAAATTCGCTTTCAAACTCTTCGTGCTCGGGGAGAGCGTCGGCGATGAACGCTATGCCGGGGATGAATGAGACAATGCCGCTAAGATGCAGGTCCAGCACGAGACCCATGGAGTAATCGTCATATGATGTTATGTTCAGCTGTTCGAAGCTAGAATTTCCCCAGCTATCGATTTGAGGGATGTTGTGTCCGCTGAAGTTCCCGCGAAGGTACGTGAGCGTGTCTACTGATATGGACGTCACGTTCATGGTGCTCCTCTCTATGGTGAATAGGGCGGTCTGCTGGGAGCCACCCGCCAGCTTGATATCAGCGTCAAGCGTCCTCTCTGAAACGAGAGCATCCTCGATGTCCTTGAGGTTGTCGGGGTTCGCATATCCTGGTTCTGCCCATTCCAGATAGGAGCCAGGCTCTACGAACTCGCCCGTCATGGACAGATTGGCCACCAGAGCAATGCTCTCTGCCGCGGTCACTTTGATCACGTATGCGGTCTCATTGACATCAGTGACCTCGAACAGGACGTACATGCCAACATTCGCATTCAGCAGAACATTGTCGATAGTAGCGTTCCTGAGGAAGGAGTCGTCATCCCCTAAGTTAAGGAGGCCGTTGCTCGATGAAAGCGACAGCACGAATGTTTCTTCTTCTTGCAGTGCCCACTTGTCCCCTTTCTCCAGGGTGGCAAAGGCCGCCTGAGTGCCGGTGGTGGCGAATATCGCTGTAAGCGATACGCACACCATCATCAGGACGACCGCCACCGCTAGAAAGGGGCGGAATATGCGCGATGAGTGCGTCATGGCGGCGGCATGACACTTCCATATATTAAATATATTATTCTGGAGAATGATCCCCGGTACCAGGGCCAGGCGTCACTATTTAACCACCTGGTCAATCGCCTCATTATCATGCATTTGAGCAAACAAGGTCCTCTTCCTCGAAGGTCAGGAACGACGCGCCGATATCGCCGGAGCCGACCGCCCGGAACCTCCCCGGGCAATGCTTGTTGAGGATCTTCCTCATGGTCCGGCAGGGGTTCAGCACGTACAGCTCCTTCTCCCCCGGGAACATGTGCAGGAAGCTGTCGAGCATGTCCAGGGAAACGCGCTTGCCCCTGAAGTTCGGCCGGACGTAGACAACATCGAGCCTCTTGGCCTCGGAGGAGTAAGAATAGAATCCCACGATCCGCGGAACTTCCTCCTTGGTCACCACCAGCTTGGCCTCGGTGCCATGCTCTACATACGGCAGTGGAGCATGCTCGTTCTTCGCGTAGCACCACCGGAACCGGCCGTCCTTGCCCTCCTCTGCGCACTGTTCGACAAGCTCGTTGATTATCCAATAATCCTTGTAGTTCTTCGCCTTGACAAATTTGAACCTTCCCATCCCATCACCACCACAGCGCTCACGCTAGCTAGCAGTGTTCAAATTCACAGGTCGGCTCCTCCTTCGAGGGGCCGTACCGAGAACGACCTCGCGGGCATTTAGAGGTATTCTAGTCATTCTTGATGACGGAAATCATCGGCGGATTGACGAACGTTCGCGCCTACCGCGGGACGTCCAGGCTCCCGGGATGGTCCGGGGGCGGGGGTGCCCGCCCCAGAATTGAAGATGGGGACCACATCCGCGCTGTCGAGGCCCCGATGGCGGATCCATTGGGGGTCTCGTCGATGCCAGCCATGAGGTCGTCCTGTCAGGCGTCGTACGCCGCGAACCTTCGGACGGAGGGGGTGCTACCCTTAACAATCACGAACGTTCGTAATTTCTCGCACAGACTCAGCAAAGGATAATATCGTGTTTTCCCATAGGGGGGCCAAATCACATAGCCTGGATATTTGGAGGCACGAACTTGTTCGAGAGGCTGAAAAAGATGATTGGAGGGTCCTCCCAGGGGGGACAGCCCAAGCAGATGAACGCCCCGGCCGCCGCCGGCGACCCCTACAAGCCCAGTCTTGAGCTGTTGCAGGACACCGCCCGGAACCTGTGCCCGGACCCGTGGCTGGCCAACAAGCTGACCGTTGATTACAAGGTCGAGAACGGATCGCCCTCTCTGGTGACCTCTCCCGCGGAATCGCTGCCGTACATCAGGGCGGCCTACGCGATGAAGAAGGACAAGGTGCCCGAGAACGTGGTCCCTCTCCTGAAAAGCCTCTGAGCACGAGCTCACGGGAAAATCCAGGGCCGAGAAGGCCCGGTCTCCTTTTTTATTGATTCACTCCGACTGAGCCCCGCCGCTGCGCCTCTGGTCCGGCCGGTCCTTGATCCGGTATGCCAGCAGGTCCCCCTTGGGCTCGGCGACTATATTGGGGCGCTTCTTGATGAGCTTGCTCACCTGGTTGGCGTCCACGCTGGGCTTCGCCGTCTTGAACGGCCACGTCTCGTCGATGTACGCGGTGACCAGTTGCCGGGCGGTCATTTTCCCGTACTTGCTGAGAAGCAGTTCGATGAACAGGCCGATCCGTTCATGCCTCCGGTGCGCTCGCTGAGTTTCCAAACCGCCCTTGTTCATGTCGTCCGGCAGAGTCACGTGATCAAACTCCGTAGGTGGTCGCCGAGGATATGTCTGTGCGCTTATTCAATATCAACGTTTTCCATTATCATTTGGCTGAAATCAAAGGAACGCACCCTGTCCGATATAGGCAACAAAGCGAGCGTCCTTGCACTTCTGGGCAGATAAATGGAGGGGCGGCCCCCCGCGGAGGGGGAAAGGGTTTGCGCCCGGTCCTCAGCGGCCGGACGGCCTCAGAGGGAAGCGCCGGCCGCGGCGGCCCTGTCCAAGAGGTCTTTCCGGTCCTTGGCCGCGGAGGGGCTGTTCCCCGCCTCCAGCAAGATGGTGTCCACGACAGAGAACCCCAGCATCTTCAGCGAGGCCGTCAGGGCGTCCGGGGCGGTCTTGAACGCGTTGGCATCGGGGTTGCCCTGGGCGGTGATGACCACTGCCTTCTTCCCCGGCTTGAGGCTGACCTTGAAGTCCGGGCCGACGAACGAGTACAGCCGGTCCTGGAACATCCTGAACTGCCCGGTGAGCTGGGCGAAGTAGATCGGCGAGCCGAACACCACCGCATCGGCGTCCTTGATCCCGTCGAGCACCTTGGTCAGGTCGTCGCTGAGCTTGCAGTGGCCGTGGGTCTTGCACCACATGCAGGCCTGGCAGCCCTTGTAGCTCATGGTGTTGAGGTCGAACCTCTCGGTCTCGTACCCCTTTTGCGCGGCAGCGTCCAGCACCGTCTGGATGAGCGTTTCGGTGTTCCCATGCTTTCTCGGGCTTGCGTTGATTCCGATGACTTTCATTGTACTAGGCTCCTGACGTCTTGAACGCCCTTGCCCTTATTTCAAGGCCCCTGCCCGCCGTTCACGGGGGGAGAAGAGGCCTTCTTCCGCCGTACACCACGAAGTTGAGGTGCTTCCAGGCCACGTCCACGCCGGTGAAGCCGGCCTCCTCCAGCCACCGCAGGTGGTCCACCAGCTTGGAGGGCGAGTCCTCATGGTAGTGGCGGGGGACCTGTACCTCGTCGACGTAGTCCCGCGCCAGGCCCCTATACATGAATTCCTTCCACCTGCTCATGTTCAGCTCCTGCATGGCGGCGTCCGAGCCGATGACCAGGTCGGCGTTGAAGAACGAGCCGCCGGGGGCCAGGGCGCCGAGGATCTTCCGGTAGACCAGCTTCTTGTCCTCGTCAGTGATGATGTGGTGCAGCGCCAGGGACGAGATCACCGCGTCGTAGGGGCCGTCGAACTCGAAGTCATAGATGTCCGAGAGCACAAACCGCACGTTGCGGCGGCCTTTCAACCTCTCCTTGGCCAGGTCCATCATCTTCTCGGTCATGTCCAGGCAGGTGAGTTCGGCACGGGGGAACGCGTCCAGCAGCCTCTTGGAAACGGCCCCGGTGCCGCACCCTATGTCGATGGCCCGGAACGAGGTGTCCTTCTTGAACGGGATGCATGAGATCAGGGCGTCCAGCATCTCGTCGTAGCGGGGGACGATCTTCCTGATCCAGGCATCATACTCCTGGGACCTCTCGGTGAAGTTGGAGCGGATCTCCGCCATTTTCTCTTCCTTGCTCATCGCGTGCCCCTATGCGATACGGCCCCTTATGTTACTTCATGCTCACTAGGCCGGGAACGGATGAACGCGACTAAAACAGGGCCGCAGGGGCCTCCCGGCGCAGAAAGCGACCCATGCGCCTTTCTAGCTGATGGTGGACGTCCAGACGTATGTCCTGCATCGAGTGGTTCGAGGAGATCCTGCGGCAAGAGGGCATAGCCATTACCGAGGATAACGAGAAGGCGGTCGATCGGGCCATCCGGAAGTTCACCGACCAGCATGTGTCGGCGACCAAATGCTCCCCGGACTGGAAGATCATAAGGATGGAGGTGTCCAAGGACCCCCTGCTGAGGCAGAGGCTCGTCGAGGCGGTAAAGGAGGAAACGGGGGACAAGGCGATGAAGGTCCGCCCCAGGTTCAATAAGCAGGAGCAATACTGAGGGTCCCCGCTCCAACATCGGACCCTTTGAATTTCGAACCTTAGAATGATAGCGTTCACTTCAAGATATAAATATGAAATTTTTAATTTTGATAGTCTAATATGTAGACTCAGGACCCCAACTCCTTATCTTCGGGACCTCACGACGCGACCGCCGGCAGGGAACTCTGCCCGGAATGGGCCGGGATCGTCGTAGCGCAGGCGCCTTTGCCCTCACTTCTGATCGACCGCGAGCGGAACATCATGGCCGCCAATGAGGCCGCCGTGAGCCTCCTGGGCCTTGACCCGGTGGCGCTGGGCGTTCTGGGACCGGAGCTTCCTGGCGACGCTGAACCGTCGCCACGGCCCGTTGCCTTCACCGGCCCCCGCGGCGGCGTGGCCTCCGTGGTCCTGGCGTCAAGGCCAGTGGAGGGGGGCGGTGCAATGCTGATGCTCGCCGACATAACCGCGGAGAGGCGGGAGAACGCCGATCTCGCGGAGCGCGGAAAGATGATGGCCTCCATGCTGGCCGACTTCCCCGGCATGGCCTACCGCTGCAAGCTGGACGCCAATTGGACCATGGAGTACGTGACCGCGGGGTGCCTGGACCTCATAGGGTACGCGCCGTCGGACCTGCTCGGCAACAGCGTCATCGCTTACGGCGAGGTCATCGTCCCGGAGGACCGGGAGATGGTCACCGCAGCGGTGAGGGGCGGCGCCGAACGGAGGGGAACGTACACCGTCACCTACCGCGTGCTCACAAAATCAGGGGAGCGGCGGTGGGTCTGGGAGAGAGGCCGGCCAGTAGTGTCCCCGTCCGGCGAGGTCATCTCCATCGAGGGCTACATCACCGATATCACCGAGAGCAAGAGGACCGAGGACGCGCTGAAGGAGAGCGAGAGGAAAGTGTCCTCGATGATGAGCAATCTCCCCGGCATGGTGTTCAGGTGCAAGAACGACCGGGACTACACTATGAATTTCATCAGCGACGGGTGCGTGGACATCTGCGGGTACCCGGCCTCCAGCCTGATCGCCAGCAAGGGTCTTTCCTTTGGCTCGCTAATGCTGCCCGAGGACGCCGACAGGGTGTGGAAGGAGATACAGGACGGGCTGAGGACCAGCAACCTATACCGCACCACTTATCGCATCCGCACCGACTCCGGAGAGGTCAGGACGGTATGGGAGCAGGGGAGAGGGGTGTTGAAAGGCCGCGAGCTGGTGGCCGTGGAAGGCTTCATCTCCGACATCACCGCCACCGCCAGGGTGGATGATTACACCCGGGTGGAGGTGGACCGCCTGGCCGGAAACCTCATCAAGCTGGCGGAGGGAAAGCTGGACCTGAACATGATCGTCTCCAAGGGGGACCGCTACACCGAGGCCGCCAGGGAGAACTTCAAGCTGATCAACGCCAGCCTGGGCCGGGCGGTCGAGGCCATCGCCTCGCTGGCCAGGGACGTGAACGCGCTGTCCGCCGCGGCGGTGGAGGGAAAGTTGTCCACCCGGGCGGATATGGGGAAGCACCGCGGGGAGTACCGTACCATCGTCCAGGGCATCAATGCCACGCTGGACGCGGTCATCGCGCCCATAAACGATGCCATAGGCGTCGCCGGCTCCTATGCTGAGGGCGATCTGTCCTCAAGGATGGGCGTGGAAGCGCAGGGCGACCTCGGACGATTGGCCAGGTCCCTGGACATGATAGGGGAATCGCTGGCGAGGCTGGTGGGCCAGGTCAACCGCTCGGTGGGCATGGTATCTTCCACCTCGCAGGAGCTGGCCTCGTCAGCTGAAGAGATGAGCGCGTCCACCGAGCAGGTGTCGACGGCGATCCAGCACATCAGCCGAGGTTCGCAGGACCAGGCCGCTCAGGTGGAGGCGGCGGCCAGGCTGATGGCCGAGATGGCCACTTCTACGGACACCGCCGCCGCCCGCTCCGCCTTGGCCGTGGAGGCGGCAAAGAAGGCCGATGCCAGCGCCGCCAGCGGCAGGAACGTGGTCCTGGGTACCGTGGAGAAGATGCAGGAGATCCAGAGAGTGGTGGAGAGCTCGGCGAAAGTGATAGAGGGGCTGGGGAAGCGCTCCGAGGAGATCGGGGAGATCGTCGGCGTCATCACCAGGATCTCCGATCAAACCAACATGCTGTCGCTGAACGCGGCCATCGAGGCCGCCCGCGCCGGGGACCAGGGGAGGGGTTTCTCCGTGGTCGCGGAGGAGGTGAAGAACCTGGCCGAGGATTCCATGGAGGCGGCCGAGCGCATTGCCGGCATGATAAAAGAGGTGCAGAAGGAGACCTCCCGGGCGGTGGCCTCCATGCGCCGGGGGACCAGCGAGGTGGTCGAGGGCATGGTCATGGTCGATCAGACTGGGAAGGCCTTCCAGGAGATCTCGTCCCTCTCCGCCGAGACCGTCAAGGAGATAGTCACCATATCCTCGCTCATGCATGCCCAGAAGCATAGCTCGCTAAAGGTCGCCACCTCGGTGGACGGCATCGCCACCATCGCCGAGGAGACCGCCTCGGCGGCCGAGGAGTCGGCATCGTCCACGGAAGAGCTGACCGCCTCGATGGAGGACCTGACCGCCAGGGCGCAAGCGCTCAGCGAGATGGCCCTCGAACTTCAGCAGGTGGCCGCTCGGTTCAGGACCGAGCGGCACGCCAAGGCGGCCTCCGCGAAGAAGGCGCCGGTCCGGACCAGGCAGGCCTGATCTCAGTCGAAGGACGAGAACGCCCGCTTGCCCTTCTCGGTGAGCCGGTACGCGGCACCGGGCAGGCCGCAGAGGGCCGATCTGGCGCGCGAGGAGGCTACGCGCTTCCCCCCGCCCGTCCGGGACACCACTTCCACATATCCCAGGTGCCGGAGCACTTCCAGCTCGCCCTCGAGCTCGTGCTCCTGGAGCCCCGTCACCCTCCACAGCTGCCGGAAGGTGCCGTTGCTTTTCTGTATCCCGCCCATCACCCGGACCGCCCTGTTAACACCTCTGATCCCTCCGCTCGTGCGCATTTCCCATCAATCCCCTTTCATCCATCCTTGGTGTACATGTTCCGTTCGCCCATTCGCCGCATCACGCCTCGGCAGAGGTCCCTTTCGTGCAAACGCGGTTCGGCCCGGCGCATGGCACGCGGTGCGCGAGGGTTATGGGCATCCCGTGCGCAGATGCTTGGACACTTTGTTGCCATGCGCGGGCCTCCGGCGGCGCCAACATGTTCTCCGCCGGACCACATTTAGGTATGCCTAAATCGCGGCAAAACAGTCATGCAATCGGTAGTATAAAAGATTTAGGGCATCCTAAATCTGCATCGGGAATAAACAATGGAAAAAATGAGCCCGGCCGGGAACAGGCCCGGCCAGGGCACGGCATGCCTACCTGCTCATATCTGCGATGCTGTAGAACCAGGTCCCCTCGAACTCGATGGGCATGTACAGCTCGTAGAACTCTTCCAGGCTTCCGAGGGGGTCGAGGCTCCCGAACTCCTCCGGGTAGAACAGGGACGCCATTAGCTGCAGTGCGGCGAAGTTCTCGATGCCGAAGGCCAGGTTATTGTAATAAAAGTACACCCTGTTCTCCTTCACCGCGGTCAGCTCGCTCCACCCATTGCGTTCCAGGTATTGGCCGGCCATATCGGACAGCTGATCATCGGTGGGTAAGCTCCCGAACCCGAACATATCCTTGCCCACGAGGTCCGGATAGTAGGTGGTCATGCTGAACAGTATTATCTCGGGGCCCTTGTCGATGAGGTAGCTCAGCGTGACCGAGGCCCCGGTCTGTCCTAGCGTCAGACCGTTCGCGATGTTCTCTCCTCCCGCGTAATCGACAGGCATCGCTATCCCCATGTGCTTGGTGGTGATCCCGTGCTCGTCAGCTCCGTTGGAGGGGCACTCCACATATACGGTCGGCCCATCTTCCTCGATCGACCCCAGGGGCCCGAACACCTTGTTGACCTCCGTCTCGTAGAAGGCGTTTATCCCGGCGGCCCGCTCCTCCTTGCCGAAGAGCTTTCCGAGCAGGTCTACGCTCTTGCCCTGATTGTTCCCATATGGGTCCGTGTAGAAGTCCACGAACACCGTAGGTATGCCGGCCTCTTTCAGAATGTCGACGTTCGGAGCGCTGTCCCCGAGCTGCGTGCACCACAGCGGAAGTATCAGGACGTCCGGCTGGAGGTTTATCACGGCCTCGGTGCTGAACGACCCGGTGTAAAGATCTCCCACTGAGGGTATCTTCGCGACCCCGGGATAGACCTCGATGTAGGCCTCATACATGTCCGGATAGCTGGCCTCCCAGTTCGAAAGCCCCCCGATGATGTGGTCCAGGAAGTCCGGACCCACCACCGCGGCAAAGGCGTTGATCGACTCCATGTCCGCCAGGACCACCTTGTCCACCGGCAGCTCCACGGCCACGTTCCTTCCTGCCAGGTCCGTCACGGTGGCCTTATCGCCGTCCGTTCCCTCGGACCTCAGCCATACCACCCACGCGGCGCCGATCACCACTATCGCGACCAGCACCGCCGCTAATATCTTCGTGTTGTTCATTCGCTCGATCCTCCTATTGCGGACCGGGACGGAAGGCCCGGCCCGATCTCCTCCGGTGAGGGTCTGGCTGGACTGGCCCCCAGCTTCCACCCGTGTGCTGTCTGCTGCTCGTCCCAGAGGCGGCGGTATAGGCCCCCTTTCTGCAGAAGGTCCCCGTGCTTCCCCCGCTCCACGATCTCTCCCTTATCCAGTACCGCGATCTGGTCCGCTCCGGTCACGGTGTTGAGCCGGTGGGCTATGACCACCACGGTCCTGGACCGCACCAGCGCCCCGATGGCCTGCTGTATCTGCATCTCGTTCTCCGGGTCCAGGGATGCGGTGGCCTCGTCCAGCAGAATTATCGGCGCGTCCTTCAGGATCGCCCGGGCGATGGAGATGCGCTGCTTCTCCCCGCCGGACAGGGTGCACCCTCCTTCCCCCACCACGGTGTCGTAGCCGTGCGGCAGCTTTTCCACGAACTCGTGGCACTGCGCCACCTTGGCCGCGGCGACTATCTCCGCGTCCGAGGCGCCGGGCCTGCCGATCCTGATGTTGTTGCGGATGGTGTCGTTGAACAGGTACACGTCCTGGAACACCATGCTGATGTGCGACAGCAGGTCCTCGGAGGGCATGTCCCGGACATCCCTTTCCCCTATCATCACCTGGCCGCCGTTCACGTCCCAGAACCGGGCGATCAGATTGGTCATGGTGGTCTTGCCCGATCCCGAGGGCCCCACCAGGGCGGTCACGCTCCCCTCCGGGACCCTGAGGTCCACGTTCTTGAGGACGTCCTTGTCGCCGTACGCGAAGGTCACTCCCTTGAACTCGATGTCGAACCTGTCCAGCGGGGCGGCCTCTTTCGGCTCCGGGAGCGGCCGGGACGACAGGACGTCGCTGATGCGCTCCCCGGCCACGGTCATGTACCTCATCTCGGCTATGAACATGGACGTCTGCTTCAGGGGCTCGAAGAACTGGTACCCTAGCACAAGGAACAGCAAGAAGATGGGGACCGTCAGGGTGCCGCCCAGCACGTAGTAGGTGCCGAGCATCAGGGCCGCCACGAACCCCATCTCCAGGATGAACATGTAGGACATGATGAACGGTCCCGGCACCGCCTCCAGCTTGATGCATTCCTTGCGCATCTTCGCGTTGGCATCGTCCAAGCGGGAGAACCTGAGCCCGGTCTGGTTGTACGCCTTGATGGTCTTTATGCCCTGCACGTACTCCATGGTCCGGGAGGCGGCATTGTTGCGCGCGCCGATCTGCCGCAGGGAGAAGCGCCTCATGATCCTCAGGCAGATCACCAGGACGGGCACGGCTATGGCGACCGAGGCCAGCATGGCCAGGGACAGCCTCCAGTCGGCGATGAGGAGGAACACCGCCATTATCGCCGGGAAGGCTATGCAGCTTATCAGGTCCGGGAAGGAGTGGCTGAAAGTGCTCTCCACCTTGTCCATGTCCTGCAGCAGCAGCGCGGTGGCGTCGCCGGGGTCCCGGGTCTTGAAGAAACCCATGGGAAGCTTCCTGAGGTGCTCCCCCAGCCGGATCCTGGCGTCCGACACCAGGGTGTAGGCGGCCACGTAGATGGAATCATAGGCCTTCTTGGAGATAAGGAGCTGCACCGCCAGGCAGGCGATCAGGCTTGCCACATATATGCCGAGCAGGGTCGTGTCCAACCCTCCGGCGGGGTCCTCGTTGTAGGCGAAAAGCTCCAGCAGTATCAGGTACAAGAAGCTGTACGGCACGCCCCTCCAGGCGAACTGAAGGGCGTTCCAGATGGTGGGTGCTGTGAGCTTGTTCAGCCTGTTCCCGGTGATTATTCGTAGCGACTCGAGCATGTAAACCCTCCCTCAGATGCTCCACGACCTCGCGGCAATGTGGGCGTCCCACATCCTGCGGTACAGCCCCTGGGAGCCCAGAAGCTCGCGGTGCGTTCCCCTGCCGATGATCTCACCGCCGTCCACTACCAGTATCTGATCGGAGTCGACCACCGTGGACAGGCGGTGGGCTATGACGATGGCGGTCTTGTCCCGTATCAGAGCGCTCAGCGCCTCCTGGATCTTGCACTCGTTCTCCGGGTCGGCGAAGGCGGTGGCCTCGTCCAGCAGAATTATCGGCGCGTCCTTCAGGATCGCCCGGGCGATGGAGATGCGCTGCTTCTCCCCGCCGGACAGGTGGTGTCCGCCCTCCCCTATGGCGGTCCGATACCCCTGCGGCAGCGCCGCGATCACATCGTGCACCTGGGCGGCCTTGGCCGCCTCCACGACATCCGCCAGGGTGGCGCCTTCCTTGCCCATGCGGATGTTCTCCAGCACGGTATCGGAGAAGATGAAAGTGTCCTGGAACACGAAGGACACCTTGTCCATCAGCTCACTGGTGGGGATGTCACGGACATCGACGTCCCCGATGAGTATCTGCCCCTTGTTGATGTCCCAGAGCCTCGGTATGAGCTGGGCGATGGTGGACTTGCCCGCCCCTGACGGCCCCACCAGGGCGGTCACGGTACCTTTCCGGGCCACGAAGCTCACGTCCTTGAGCACCTCGCCCTCGCCGTAGGAGAACGAGACATCGCGGAACTCCACGGAGAAGTCCTTCGGTACCAGGGGCACTCTCGGCTCCGCAAGGGGAGGCTCACTGAGCACCGCGTCGATGCGTTGAACTCCCTCCTTGATGATCACCAGGTTGCTCATGATGAACGCCGCCTTGTAGATCGGGCGGACCATTCCCACGCCGAGTATGAGGAACAACATGAACGTGGCCATGGTCACCTCGCCCGCGGAGTAGAGCCAGATGCCCACCGGCACTATGAACGCCAGAGAGGAGCCCAGCAGGACGTTGAACCAGGTCCATGACCAGTTGGACCTCTTGGCCCAGCCGGTGGTGCAGTCGCGGTACTCGTCCACCGAGCCCTTGAACCGCTTGAACGAGAAAACGGTCTGATTGAAGACCTTGATCACAGGCATCCCGCGGACATACTCCACGATGATGGAGTGCATGTTCTCCAGCGCGTTGTGGTAGCGCTTCATCTCCTTGTCCATGATGGCCTTGTTGGTCATCCTGGAGAGCGCGATGAACGCCAGAGGGACTGGGGCCAGGGAAGCGAGCGCGAGCCGCCAGTCCACGAAGAAGAGGACCCCCGCGATGAGCGTCGGCAGCGCGATAGACGAGACCAGGTCAGGGATGTGGTGGGCGATGAACAGCTCGATGCGCTCCACGTCCTCTCCTACAACCTTCTTTATGGAGCCGGTGCTCCGGTCGGTAAAATATCCCATGGGCAGCGTCCCCAGGTGCTTGGCGAGCCTGGTCCTCAGCCCGTACAGGATATTGAACGCGGCGACATGGGACAGCATGGCGGACGCGTACATCGTGATGGCCTTCAGGACGAGGGCTGCGAGCGCCGCCGTGGCAAGGCCCCATACGTACGCTCCATCAATGGGAGGGTTCAGGAGGTCCACGGCCACCAGGTAGATGACCACGAACGGGATGAGCCCAAAGACCTCGCTGAGCACCCCCAATATGGCCGAAGCCGTCAGCCAGCTTCGCTTCTGGCCTGCCAACCGCAGGAGCTTGCGCAGCCCGTCATCGCTTTTTCTCTTACCTTGTTGTTCTTCCTTGCTCTGTGACAACTTATCACTTCAGATATCCACTGATGATGTGGGCCCTCGGGCCCCTGGAACGTGATGCCGCCCGCAATAGGCCGGGCGCTGCCTCAGACTCGACGGTCATTTGCGCTCTGATGCGGCGTCCTGGACCAGCTCCGGCATGCTGATCAGCGAGCCCGCGCCCTTGCCGTCTGGGACTGGAGCGTTCGCTTCCCGCCCCTCCCGGGCGGCACGCCGGTGCTTCAAGGCAGTTCGCCGCACCGAGCGGAGAGGGTGGACGTGGGGGACCATGTCCGGCCCGACGTGCACCGTCGCTTCGACCCCGTAGACCTCCTGGATCATCGCCTCATTGATGACCTCGCTCGGGGGGCCCGCGCTGTGCACCATCCCATTGGAAACCACTATCACTCGGTCGGCGTACCTGGCGGCGAAATTGATGTCGTGCAGGACCATCAGCGTGGTCATCTTCCTCTCGTCGGTCACCTGTCGGATCAGGTCGAACATCTCCAGCTGCTTCTGGAGGTCCAGGCTGTTGGTCGGCTCGTCCATGAGCAGGACCCGAGGGTCCCTGACCAGGCACTGGGCGATCATGATCATCTGCTGCTGCCCCCCGCTCAGCTCGTTCATGGGCCTCACGGCAAGGTCCTCGATGGCCAGTTCCACCAGCATGCCGTAGGCGATAGACAGGTCCTCCTCGCTGACCTTCCAGTTCAGGGAATCGAGGCGGCCCAGCAGCACGATCTCCATGACGGTCAGGGAGGTGCGGTCAGGGGCCTCCTGGGGCAGGTAGCTCATCATCTCCCGTACCTCCCTGTTCCTGCCGTCGGTAATGTCGATGCCGTCCAGGGTCATCCTTCCCGACGACTGCAGTATGCCCGCGATGCACTTCATCAGGGTCGATTTCCCGGCGGCGTTCGGCCCGATCAGCGCGGTAATGCACGGTCCCGCCGTCATCCCGACTCCCTTGAGGACCTCCTTCTCTCCGTAGGAGCATCTAAGCTCTGCGATCTCCAGCTTCAATAGCTCACCTTCCTTCTTCTCAGGATCAGCATGATGAAGAACGGCACCCCGATGAACGAGGTGATTATGCCTATCGGAAAGATCACGCCCGGCGAGACCAGCTTGCTCACCGTGGATGACAGGGACAGCAGTGCAGCCCCCATCAGCGCGGACATCGGCAGGTAGTAGCGCTGATCGTCCCCCACCAGCATCCTGGATATGTGCGGGCCGACCAGTCCGATGAACCCTATGGTGCCGGCAAAGCTGACCGCGGTGGCGGTCAGGAGGGAGACGCCGATGAGCACCTTCTGCCTCAGGCGCTTCACGTTGACGCCGAGGCTCATGGCCTTGCTGTCGCCGAGCTTGAGGGCGGTCAGCTTCCAGGCGTCCATGACAAAGACCAGCGAGATGACCAGTAGCACGACGCCGATGATGGTGACGTTGGTCCAGTCGGCGCGGGATAGGCTGCCGAACAGCCAGAACAGTATGGCGGACATCTGCTGGCTCGACGCAAGGTATTGCAGCAGCGACACCAACGATTGGAATAGGAACAGCATCGCTATGCCGGTGAGGACGATGGTGTTCTTGTCCGACGATCTCTTCCTCGCGACCCCGTATATGATCGCGCAAGAGAGAAGGGAGAAGGCGAACGCGTTGATGGGCTTGAAGTACTCGCCCGTGCCGACCAGGCCTATGCCCAATACCGCCAGTCCGGCACCGAAGGCCGCGGCGGTGGATATCCCAAGGGTGTAGGGGTCGGCCAGGGGGTTGTCAAGGATGGCCTGCATCTCCGCGCCGGCAACGCCCAGGGAAGCGCCTACCACCACGGCCATGATGGCCACGGGGAGGCGGATCGACCAGACGATGACCCTCGTTCCTGCGCTTACCGAATCAGGAGCTATCAGCGCGTTTATGACCTCCCCCATCGACATCATCGACGCCCCGGTCATCAGGTCCAATATGAAGAAGAAGATCAGGACGATGACGCTGGCTACGACCATCATCCATTTTCTGCCCGTCAGCTTCCTGTATACCTCTTGGCCGGAGTACTCCATCGGCATCAGTCCGTTTCCGAGATATCGTAGTACCAGGTACCGTCGAGGTCGATGGGCATGTACAGCTCGTAGAACTCTTCCAGGTTGGCCATCGGATCGAGGTCGGCGAAGGTGTCCGGATACAGCCAGGTAGCCATGAACTGCAGTATGGCGAAGTTATCTATGCTGAAGGTCAGGCCGCTGTAGTAGAAGTGCACCCTGCCCTCCTTTACCGCATCAAGCCCGCTCCAGCCGTCGCGATCCAGATATCCTTGGGCCATTGCTGCCAGTTGTGCCTTGGTCGTCGAGGTCCCAAAGCCGAACTTGTCGCCATCGGCGCTCGCGCCAAAGAAGGGCGACAGGCAGATCACGATTACATCCGGGGGGTTCGTCCTCAGGACATATTCCTTGCTCAGCATCCCCTGCTCGCTCAGGGCCCCTTTGGCGATATTGTCCCCGCCGGCATAGTCGATCGAGGAAGCTCCCATGCTCACGCCGCTGGCCCCCCAATCGCTGGCGCCGTACATCCCGATCTCAAGGTATACCTTCGGCTTTTCTTCGTCGAGGGCGGCCACAACATCGATGACCTTCTTTATCTCCCCGTCATAGAACTCGATGACCTCGTCGGCCCGCTCCTCCATGCCGAGCAGCTTTCCCAGCAGGCTCAAGCTCTTGATCTGGTTGCCGCCGTACGGGTCAATGGTGAAATCGATGAACACCGTCGGTATGCCTGCTTCCTCCAGTTTGTCTATGTCCGGGGTGGTCTGCTGTGACACCGTCCACAGGGGAAGGATGAAAACATCCGGCTGGAGGCTTATGATCTTCTCGGTATTGGGTTCGTAGAGGCCTCCCACGGAAGGCACGCTCGCCATCTCGGGATAAGCCTCGAGATATGCCTGGTAGAGATCGGGGTAGTTGCCCTGGAAGTCCCCGAGCCCGCCGACTATGTAATCTAGGAAGTCCTCTCCGGCCACTGCGGCGAAGGCATTGATGGAGTCAGTATCTCCCAGCACAACCTTCTCCACCGGCAGCTTGACCGCTACGCTCCTTCCCGCCAGGTCCGTTACTGTACCATTCCTTTCACTGGCCCCTTCCGACTTGGGCCACACCGCCCACGCGGCGCTGATCACTATCGCCACGATCAGCACAGCTATCGCTATCTTCGCTCCGTTCTTCGTTCCTCATCCCTCCCTTTGTTCAGATGATCGGTTCGGCAGTTGTCCCGTTCGGACGCTCCGCCATCTTGCCCAAATGATGCCGCTCCGGCCCGCCTGTTCGCAACAGGCCGACCACCCAACAATTTAGGCATTCCTAAATAGGGATATGGCCGCCCAATATATATGATTTAGGATATCCTAAATATTACGCGATCGGGGGGTTGCATCCGAGCCCGCCTGGAAAAGAAGGGACTTCGGCATTCTGAGCGCGTTTCAGTTGTGCCCGTGTGCCGATTTTGGTCGAACCCCCGTCGAGCGAGCTGACCGGTGACTAGCTTGAACTGCCGACCTGCCTGCCTATCCGGGACCTCAGGGAATTGAACATCTGCAGCTGGTCGCGGAGGATGTTCCTCTGCTCGTCCCGGTCGAGATAGACCTTGAACATGCAGCGCCCGCTGAGGTCGAAGAACTGAACGGACCGGGTCTCCAGGCCCATGAAGGGCTGGCTCACCAGGTGGATGGACGACAGTTCCGAGACACGGAGATGCCCTCCCAGGCAGCACCCCTCGTCATGCAGGTTGAAGAACCCGTGGCCGCGGCGCCCGCGGGGGAACCGGGTCAGGACCTCCATGATGACGTTCTCGCTTCCCACCACCACTCTCAGCCTGCCCCACCCCACCATCTGCTCGACCACTTCCTCGAACATATCCCGGGGGACTTCCGAGGCCATGCCTGCGGGGAGGTTCCTCACGAAGGCTTCCTCGCTCAGCCCCAGCTGCGCTGCCAGGCCCAGGTTCGACTCCATTCTCCTTCCCTCTATCATCTGGCGTACCTTGTCCTTGACATCTTCCATGTTCCCACCTTCTTCCATCTCAAACGGTCCCGAGCGCCCCCGCGGAGATGCCG
Organism: Methanomassiliicoccus luminyensis B10; assembly: GCF_000308215.1. Classification (NCBI taxonomy): domain Archaea; kingdom Methanobacteriati; phylum Thermoplasmatota; class Thermoplasmata; order Methanomassiliicoccales; family Methanomassiliicoccaceae; genus Methanomassiliicoccus; species Methanomassiliicoccus luminyensis. Next base: position 59,452 of record NZ_CAJE01000014.1, on the reverse strand, counting down.
ATCGGCAGCACCGTCAGGCAGCCGCTCTCCTCGTCCCGGCCGATCCTTGACCTCACCCCGTAGATCTCCGAGACCAGCTCCCCGGTCAGGATCTCCTCGGGCGGCCCGTACCCCCTCATCCTGCCGCCCTGGATCACCGCGATGGCGTCCGAATAGCGGGCGGCCAGATTGAGGTCGTGGATGGAGATGATCGCGGTCATCTCGCCCCTCTTCTTCACCTCATCCCTGACTGCCTCCATGACCTCCAGTTGGTGCAGGATGTCCAGATTGCTGGTCGGCTCGTCCAGGAGGAGGACCCGGGGTTCCTGGGCCAGCGCCCTGGCTATGAGCACCTTCTGCCTCTCCCCACCCGACAACTCGTTGAACTGCCGGAAGGCCAGGTGCTCTAGGTTCAGCCGGCGTATGATGCCCATGACCAGCTCCATGTCCTTGTCCCCCACCCTCCACATCAGGTGGGGCAGGCGTCCCAGCATCACCACGTCGACCACGGTGGCCGGGAAGTTGGCAGGAGCGCTCTGAGGAACATAGCCGAATCGCGTCGCCAGCTCCGCGGCGCCCATCGCCGCGACGTCCTCCCCTTCGATGCTTATCCGCCCTTGCTGGTACTTCCCGATGCGGTTGAGGCACCTCAGGAAGGTGGTCTTGCCCGAGCCGTTCCTTCCGATCAGGCTGACCACCTGCCCTCTCTCGATCTCCAGGTCGATACCGTCGAGGACGGCATGGTGGCCGTAGGAGAAGCGCAGGCCGGAAACGGACAGGAACGTCATCCCATCACCGCCCCGGCGCCCTGGGGCGGATGCCCCGCCGTCCCCTGGCCGCTCCCCATGCACCAGTCGATCATGCCCTGGGCCAGGTTCACGTTCCAGAACTGCCCGGCCACGCTGAGCTCCAGGAACCTTCCCCTCCTGGAGATGAGGCCGATCTCCGACCACCTCTGCAGAAGCGGCCCCGCCGCCGCCTCGAGGTCCACGCCATGCTTCCGCAGCGAGCTCATGTCCACCCTGCCGGAGTCGATCTGCCCGCTGAGGTCGGAGAACAGCCCCCTCATGGGGTGATGCCTGGCCAGGAACTTCAGCGGCTTCTCGCCCCTCATCACTCCGTCCTCGTACTTTCGCAGGTCGCTCTCCACCATGAACGACACGTCGGCGACGTTCCCTCCGGCGCCGGCCCCGAAGGGCATGACCTCGGCGCCGGCCAGGGTCAGGCCGTTGTACAGGCTGCGCTCCCGGTGGCCGTTGCCCCAGTGACACACGCTCAGGCGGCGGTAGCCGCTGTCCTCCATGATGTCCAGGGCCCTTCCGAACATGGCGGCCTGCTGGGGCAGGTCGGCCGGTCCCCGTTCGCCGGAGGCCATAGTCTCCATCTCGCTCCCCCGGAGGACCATTAGCTGGTAGAGGTCCCCGCCGTCGAGGTCCAGGTCCAGCCAGGTCCGCACATCGTCCTCCCAGATCTCCATCGATTGACCGGGAAGGCCGAACATGAGGTCGATGACCACCGCGGCCAGCCCGAAATCCTGGAGGCGATTCAGCTTCCTGATCACGACCTCGCGCTCGTCGATCCGGCCGAGGCTCCGCCTGACCTCGGTGTTGAAGGACTGCACTCCCACGGAGAAGCGGTTCACCCCCCACTCCAGGCAGGCGCGCGCCCTGTTGTCGTCCAGCCCGCTGGTCCTGGTCTCGAAGGTGATCTCGCAATCGTTGGTGAGGGGCAGGTGCTCGTTCACCGCTTCGAGCAGCTTCCCTATCTCCTTGGGCGTAAGTTCGGTCGGAGTGCCGCCCCCGATGTACACCGCGTTGAACGGGCGGGAGGACACCCGCTCGCTGTCGGCGCTCATCTCTATCTCCCTCACCAGGAAGTCCAGGTACCGGCGGACCGTCTCCTTGTCGGCCGGGTACTTGTAGAAATTGCAGAACTTGCACCGTCTCCGGCAGAACGGTATGTTGATGTATACGGCCCTCTGCTCCGGCCCCGGCCTCCTATCCAGGCGGTCCTGCAGGACGGTCTGCCAATCCTCGGGAGGGACCGGCCGCCCCATCGCGCCGGGGTGGACGGTGACTTTCCTGTCGAAGGCGTGCCTGAGCGGGTCATCGGTATCGTTGCCGAACATCCAGTCGTTCTTATCGGAACTAGCGTGCATCATTTCCAGAACTCACCCCTTTTGCGCATGAGGATGTAAAGGAAGAACGGGCCGCCCATGAGGGAGAGCATGATGCCCACCGGTATGATGGTGGGCGCGATCACGGTCCGGCCGACTATGTCGGAGACCAGCAGGAGCACCGCTCCCAGCAGTCCCGATACCGCCATCATATAGCGGTGGTCCCCTCCCACCAGCAGGCGGGCGATATGAGGGGCCACCAGCCCCACGAATCCCAGGACCCCGGTGAACGCGATGATGGAGGCGGTTATTATCGAGGACACCACCATCACCTGCACCCTCAGCCGGCCGGGGTTCACCCCAAGGCTCTGGGCGACCTCGTCCCCGCTGAGGGAGACGGCGTTGAGCCTCCACGACCATGACAGCAGGAGGGGGACGCACACCCCCACCACTACCAGGGAGATGATGGTCTGGTAGGTGGTCGGACGGGACAGCGAGCCGAAGCTCCAGCTGACCAGTTCGGCGATCTGGGCGTCCGAGGCGATGTACTGCAGCACCCCGGTCAGCGCGCTGAACACGAAGGTGAGCGCTATCCCCACCAGGATGAACGTTTCCGGGGACACCCCCCGCATCCTTCCGAGGCCCAGTATCAGGAACGACGACATCAGGGAGAACACGAAGGCATTCCCGATGATCATGTAGTCCTCCAGCCCCGGCAGGGTGAAGTGGAGCACTATGGCCATGGAAGCGCCCAGGGAGGCCCCGCTGGCGATGCCCAGGGTGAACGGGTCCACCAGGGGGTTCCTCAGGACGCCCTGCATGGACGCCCCCGCCACCGCCAGGCCCACCCCGGCCACCAGGGCCATCAGCACCCTGGGGAAGCGATAGTTCCAGATGATGCTGTTGACGAAGACGTCCGGCGCGTCGCCGAAAAGCGTCCTTATCACGTCGCCGTACCCTATCCCCACTGACCCCACGCCGATGGAGACCACCGACAGGACCAGGCATCCCAGCACCAGGGCCAGGATGAACAGCACCCGCCTGCCGTGGAGGAGATCGTACCTCGACCGAAGCTGCCCGCTCGCGCTCTCAGTGGTCATGGGCCGCTCAGCTCTCCGGGTAGTACATGACGCCCTGTACCTCCACCCCGTGGAAGGTGCTGAAGTACGTGGTGATGAACCAGTCCGCCCCCACGTCGTCGAAGAGGTCGGGATAGAGGATGCTGGCGATCACCCCGGCCCCGTAGATCATCATGGGGCCGGCGAACTCCCCGGCGAAGATGTAGACGTGTTCCTCGGTTACCGCCTGGATGTCCGAGAAGCCGTCCCTGTTCCCGAGGGCGGATATGGCCGCCTCGTACTGCCCGACATTGCTCCTCCCGTACCCTATGTCCACGGCCATCCCGTCCAGGAAATAGTAGTCCGGGTTGGCCCTCAGGATGTCCACGGGGTCCACGCGGGCGGTGGTGCCGATAAGGTCGCCGAAGATGTTGACCCCTCCGGCGAGCTCGACGAGCTGGCCCCACTGGGATGTGGAGCTCTGCACCACCGGCTCCCTGGCCGAGGAACTGTGGTGCTCTATGACCACGGTAGGCCGCTCGCTCTCCGGAACGGTCCCGATCCTGGTCTCGATGGTCTGCTCCACCTCCCGCATTCCCTCAATAAGCTCGGCGGCCCGCTCCTCCTTGTTGAATATCTTGCCCATGGTGGCGATGTCCGAGTACAGGGTCCCGTACCGGAAGAAGTCCAGGCCCACCACCGCAATGCCCGCGGGAGCGAGCGAGCTCTCCAGGGTCTTGATGTTCACGAACTGATGCGTTCCGAAGGTGAACAGGACCTGGATCTTCATGTCCAGCATGGCCTCCACGTCCGGCTCCCCGTGGGCGGAGGTCTGGACCACCCTCTTTCCGGCCATGTCGGACCACAGTGCCTCATCGGCGAAGTCCTCGGAGATCCCCACGATGATCGAGGGATCGACCCCCAGCGCCCTCAGCACCTCGGCGGTGTAGGTATTGACCACCGCGATGCGGGTGGGGCTCTCGGGGACGTTCACGGTCCTCCCGGCCGAGTCTGTGATGGTCACGTAGCCGTTGCCGCCATCCTTCCCGCCCGCCTGCAGAATATTGTAAGCCGTGGGAAGGAGCACTACCGCGGCCACCGCGACCGTGATCAATGCGAGATGAGCCCGCTTCACATCCCCACCTCAGGACCTTCTCTTGAGCAGGAACACCAGGCCGACGATGACCACGATGCCGATCGCCATGGAGAGTACGAGCACCCCGGCCTCTTCCCCGGTAATGCTCTTGCCGGTCCCTTCCACGGTCATGACCAGGGATGACGAGAGCTGCGAGGACTTATCCCCGTCCCAGGCCTGCACGCGATAGCGGTAGGTCCCGTCGGAGAGGTCGGTGAAGGTGAACGAGGTCTCCGTTCCGTTGTAGGCCTCCTCCCATTCATCTTCGCTCTCCACCAGGAGGACATAGCGGTCCGCTCCGTCAACGGCGGTCCATTCGATGGTCAGCTCGCCGCCGTCCACGGTCCCCGCCTCGGTAGTGAAGCCGGGCACCGGAACGACATAGTCCACGACGATGGTCAGGGTCCCGCTGGAGATCCGCAGTCCGTCCGGCAGCACCGCTTCCACCACATACTCGTAGCTGCCGTCCTCCATTGAGCCGGCCGCATACGACGTGGCGGTGCCGCGGTACACTTCCTCGCCGTTCTCGTACAGGACATACTCGACGGTGTCAGCATAGTCGGCCCACTCGATGTCATAACTCCTGATGTTCCTCTCCCCGCTCTCAGTGATGAACACTGGCTCTTCCGCCGCGCCGTACGAGGTGAGATCGTACGTCACCTGGCTTACGCCCATGGCCGTGGGCCGGTTGTCGATGAACTTCACCCAGTGCTTCACGGTGTCATTGTAGTAGTAGTTCCAGTTGACGTTCCCGTTGCCGTTGTCGGTGATGGTGATGTTGTAGCAGTAGAAGGTCCCGGCGGGAACGGTGACCCACTCCATGCCCGCGACCTCGAAGGTGCTAGGATAGCTTCGGGTGACCGGCATGGGCATGGCGCTTATGTCGCTGACCCGCTTGTAGCCGACGAACATGCTGCTGCCGACCTCGTAGGGACGCGGTTCCCCATCATAGGTCCAGCTGCTGTTCACGGCCATTATGCCGTCGTCGTTGCTCTGATACTTGGCGATGACGTCCAGATTGTCGACGTCGTACCAGGAATAGTATCTCCCCTCAGGGTCGGAGGAGTGGTCCTCCTTGATTTTGTACGTGTTGATCTGCACCCCGGTGAGGTTGGTGAGCACCTGGGTCCCCAGGACGGTCATGTTCACCTCTTCGGTGGCCGTCCCCTCGGCGTACTCGAATGTCCAATACATTCCCGGGGCCCACGCCCCCTCGGCATCGCCGGAGGTCTGGGCGCCGGAAACCGGCTGGCAGATGTTCACGATAAACAGGCCTGCCACAAGCAGGCACATCAAGGCAAGCGCTCTGGTCTTTGAAGCGTTCATCCGTAAGTCTCCTCGAATGGTTTAGGATGACCTAAATGATACTCGATATTTAAAATTTAGGATATCCTAAATAATCTTGATACCTGGCTGATGCGCCCAGCCCACGACATCTCGACGGGGCGAAAAGGTCGGCCGCCGTCGCCGCGGGCGCGGAATGAGGTCGCTAGCATATCATCCAGGGCGGGGTGCTGGCAGGGTACGCATCAAGGCCAGCCTGGGTCCCGCCCCCTCTGCGGGCATGATATGTGAGGAAAAAACTTCAGAAAAACACAGCTTACGTCAGAAATCATAAAGTATGAAAGTGGACCTAGACCTGCTGAGAACAGATGGCGCGGGAACAGCTAGAGATGTACTTGGAGACCATCTTCGACCTTGCCGGGAAGGATGGGTTCGCCAAGACCACGGCGATCGCCAACAAGCTCAGCGTATCGCCGGCAAGCGTTACGGAATACATCAGGAGCCTGGGGGACAAGGAGTACGTGAAGTACGAACCGTACGTGGGAGCGAAGCTCACCCCCGCGGGCCTGGAGATCGTCAAGCGGCTCAAGCGGCGCCATAGGCTTCTGGAGGTCTTCCTTTCCGACGTTCTGAAGATCAACCCGGACAAGGTACATTCCGAGGCCTGCAGGATCGAGCATTACCTCTCCGACGAGACGGCCGACGCGCTGTGCCGGTGGCTGGAGGCGCCTTCCCGCTCGCCCCACGGCAAGTTCATCACCCCCTGCGACAAGCCCATCGGCTCGTGCGAGGAGTGCGAGGGCAGCAATCTCATCGACATCGCCAGGAACTGCGGCGAGAACCCCATAATCCCCATCACCGAGCTGGAGCCGGACCAGGAGGGGGAGATAGCGTTCATCAGGGGAGGGGAGAAGGTCGTACAGACCCTGTCGGACAAAGGCCTCTCTCTGGATACCAGAGTAAAGCTCATAAGGAAGGCTTCCCAGGACGGGGAGGTGGAGCTGTCGGTGGCGAAGAACCGGCTGTCCATCTCCGGCGACATCGCCGACTGTATCTTCGTGACCCCTTCGGACCCGGTGTGCGCACGCACCTGCGTGCCCGAGTGAGATCACGCGAACTCCGACCACTTGGTCATCTTCTTCTTTAGGTCGACAATCCTGCCGTCGACGACGAAGGTGCCGTCCCCCACGTGGTGGATGGTGCGCCGCTCCTTTCTATCATCATCGATCCAGGCCTTCACCCCCTCCAGGACCCACATGCCGTACTTGTCTACGAGCGTATCGTCGGAGACCCTGCACTCGATGTGGGCGAGGCACTCGGCTATGAGCGGCGGCGAGACCTTCTCCGCTTTTACCGGGGTGAGGCCGAACTTCTCGAACTTGTCGATGTCGCGGCCAGAGGTGTTGCCGATCTCCACTACCTTCGTGGCGAGGTCGACGGTGGGAATGGCAATGACGCACTCCCTCGTCTCCTTCAGAGCGTGGTAGCTGTGGTCCCAGGGACCTATGCACACCCCGATCAGGGGAGTGAACTCCAGCAGCATGTGCCACGACATCGTCATGACGTTCTTTTTTCCCTCCAGCTCCGTCGTCACCAGCACGGCCGGGCCCGGCTCCAGGAGCTGGAACGCCCTGGAGAGCGGGAACTCCGTGAACTTCGCCGCGGCATTCTTGGCCCCGGTCTTGGAAGAGTTCATGAGGAAGAATATCGGAGCATAGGTCGATAAAAGATGGTGAGGGGAGGTTGGTTTATTGCCTCTTGAGTTGCTGCAGTCTCCAAAGAATCCCTGGGTGTTTTGCCAGGGATTCATACAATGATGGATCTTCGAAAAGGAGGGTGAAATCGGGAGAGCGCTTGGTATATATGGACTCGAAGTACCTGCTCTCCGAATCGGTCAATGCTAATAATTCCTGGGCAGCTATCAACGCTCGCCTCTTCATCAGTTCGGTGTCAACCTCATCATTGGAGGATAACATCGGAACGAGGTGGTCTTGCATTTCCTTATTGGTGACGGCCTCGATAAAACCTGTATTCATTTTTCGTGCATCTTCTTTCGGTGAGATATAAAACAGAGCGACCTTCCTCAGTAGGCGTTGATCGAGCTTTTTATAGTCCGTTATCTGATAAGCATCGTAGATATCCCTGGGAGTACCTCTGGTCGTCAAGGCACGCATCTTCCCCGCGAAAAGTTCCTCCGCCCTATATGAGAGGACCTCCACGCTGCCAATATCTTCCCCAAATGGGTGCCTGAGCTCGCTTCTCAAGGTTCCAGCTACCGGAAGGCGCTCCAGGTAATTGATCTCCAACTTCAAGTGATCTCGGCCTCCATGGCAGTTGATGAAATGGAGGTCGAATTGCTCCTCTGCATACTCTTTAAACGGAGGATCGACATCGTATCCAAGGTCTTTGAACATGAATGTAAGCAAATTGCGGAGCTGGGATCTATCTTTCTGCATGACCTCTTTCTCACTGCTTCCAACATAGTTAAGGTCGATATCGATCGACAGTCGCTTAAATCCAAAGATTGTGCCCTGGATGGCCGTCCCTCCCTTGAGAGCAAGCTTTTCAGAAAGTTCAGGGATGGATTGCATTTGGTCAAGAATGGTGGCGAGGCGGTAAACCTTCTCCAGCACATCCGATTTGAATCCAGTTTGACGAGACGATCGTGAGAAGTAAGCCTTTCCCGGAACTTCAGACATATCTGACCAGCTCCTCCAGGTTACGCGGGACCATGATGTTCCACTCCTTGTTCAATCTGCCATTTGTCTTCTTTGGCGTCAGATAGTAGACATTGGACCCTACGTGCGAGCGCAGAACGTCCAGAAGCTCATCGGGGACTCTGATTTTGCTTTGCAGATAGGAAAGCACGAACCCCGCCCTCTGGTACAAGCTCTGTTCACCGAAGCGACGCAGGTAATCCAATAGCTTCGTGGAGCTCATCAGCGTGAACGCCTCTACGCTTTTGAGATACTCTTCGGTCCCACCGCTAAGGTCCGGTCTCCGGAGACAATCCAGGAACGTCCTCTCCTTATCTGTTACAGGGATCCGGAACTCATCGATTCGAGCGGTGGTGATGCCGAACAACGTTGGTACCCATACGGGGCGATATACATCTTCGAGAAATTTGAAAGATGGTTTCTTCGCCACGGTGATGTAGTAAACCGTCGAAAAAGCTGAATATGCTGCACCGTGGAGTTCCAGGGCGCTGTGGAACGCAAATGCGCCCGAGGAGTTCATGACCTTGTCGAACAGCAAATATCTGTTGATTTCATAGTCGTCAGGTGACACCTCTGGCGGAATCGCCGCGTACACCCCCTCTTTGGCCCGCACCAGATGGCCGTCCTTGGTGAGCCGCCAAAGGGCCATCCGTGCGGTGTTGTCGTTCTTAACGATCTGCCTGGCCTCACTTACAGTGATGACTTTGTTCTTCAGGGCAGATATGTAGATTTCTTTTTGGCCGCCGCTCTTTCTTTTTTTATTCTCCATATTAAGCTCCAATCTTGTAGACGTAGGTGGGTATATGCACAAATACGGTTATAAAATTTATCATATTCCTATTTACATCTACTATTTTGTAAATTTTTAACGCCTATTGACAAATCAGTGACTAGCAGAACGATGAGGTGAGCGTCCCGAGCTTCGCGCTCATTCGCGGTCACTTGTGCTCAAACTGCATAAGCACCATGGCCACACTATTCACTTCTAATAGGGCAAAGAGGGTTAGAAATGACGGAGAGCGTGTCAGTCGAAGATCCGATGGCGTGGAAGATGTTCCTGAAGCGGCACTGGGGGGCTGTGGCCCTGGCCGGCATCGCCGTGGCGGGGGTGGCCGTATGGTCCATCCTTGTGTTCCTGTGGTATGCCGGGGAGGCGCAGGCGAGCGGCCTAGTCCCCGCGGGGCTGGGGGCGTGGTCGATAGGGACCGTGGTCGACTTCCTGCTGCGCCTGGTGTTCTGGGAGGCAGTCCTCGTCGGCATCCCGGTGATCGTGCTGGGGGTGATCGGGTGGGCCTGGTGGAAGAGACTGCCCGCCGCGGAGAGGGCGGAGTACGAGCGCGGAGAAAAGAAGAAGGACCACCGGTCCGACGCGGGCAACGGGTTCTCGTTCCTCCTGTTCCTGGTGTTCCTCCTGAAAGTGTACCTCGATGGGAACTGGGGCCTGCCCCTGGCCGGCTGGACCTTCGACTACCTGATCGACTCGGTCGTCTGGGTGCTCGTGTCGGTGCTCATCGTGTTCGGCATCCCCGCGCTCATCGCGGGGCTGTGGTGGCTGCGCTGGCAGACCCGGCAGGTGCCATGATGTAGCATCGCAACTCCAGTGGCCGGACGTCGTCCCGGAGGTAGAGCGAGGACGCCCGGGACCTCCTCTTTTCCATTCGAGCGACAGGTCAAGAGGAGACATATGCGGATGCGCCTCCCGGGCAGGGCGCCTATGCCGCCTATTAAAGTCGTGAGTGCATACCGCATGCGGTCGCCCGGGCATTGCGGCCGCGGGGCCGAGTTCCCGCAAGATGCTCGGGAAAAGGAAGATGATTCAATGAGCAGCGCGAACAGCAGCGTACTGGTGGCCTACTTTTCGCACTCAGGGACCACGCGCGAGGCGGCCAAGCAGGTGAAGGAGATGACCGGCGGCGACCTCTTCGAGATCGTGGCCGCGGAGAGCTACCCGAGAGATTACGGCGCGGTGGTGGAGAGGGCGAAGAAGGAACTCGCGGAGAAGCGCCTCCCTGAATTGAAGGAGGGGGTCGAGGACATGACGCGTTACGGCACGGTCTTTCTCGGCTACCCCAACTGGTGCGATGCCATGCCGAGGCCGGTGGCAGCGTTCCTGGCACGGCACGACATTTCGGGAAAGAGGGTCGCACCGTTCTGCACGCACGAGGGGACCGGGCTGGGACGGAGCGTGGCAGAGGTCAGGGAGCTGTGCCCGCGGTCGATGGTCCTCCACGGCCTGGCCGTCCGGGGCGGGAACGCCGGGAACGCGCAGAAAGAGATATCCGGGTGGCTGACCAACATCATTCCTTGAACGGTGAGGTCATGAAAGTCATCGCCATCAACGGCAGTCCGCGAAAGCGGTGGAACACCGCCAGCATGCTGAACAAGGCCCTGGAGGGCGCCGCCTCTCAGGGTGCGGAAACGGAGCTGGTGAACCTCTACGATCTGGACTTCAAGGGGTGCATCAGCTGCTTCGCCTGCAAGCTCAAGGGTGGCAAGAGCTACGGCCGGTGCGCGGTGAAGGATGATCTCACGCCGGTCCTGGAGCGGATAGCCGGGGCCGACGCGATCTTATTCGGCTCGCCCATCTACCTGAGCGATGTCACTGGGGAGATGAGGTCGTTCTGGGAGCGTCTGATATTCCCCTTCCTGGTCTACGACAAGGAGCACTCCACCATATATCCAGGGAGGACGAGGTCCGCGTGGATATTCACCATGAACATAGCGGAGGCCAATCTGGAAAAGTGGGGCTATATGAAGCTTTTCCGGAACCTTGAGGGGATGGCCTCCCGGACCCTCGGGCCGTCGGAGCCATACCTCGCGGTCACCGACACATACCAGTTCGATGACTACTCCAAGTACGTCTCATCGGCGTGGGACCCAGAGCTAAAAGCGAAGCGCAGGGCCGAGGTGTTCCCGCAGGACCTGCAGAAAGCGTACGATCTCGGGGTGAGGCTGGCCACGCCGGAGGCCGCGCGTTGAAGAAGCGTCTTACGGCGTTCTAGATCGTTACCAGCGCTTCGACGCCGTCCAGCTCCCCCGCTCAGCCCCTTGAATATACTCTGGGTCCGTACAGCATGTACCCGATCCCCACCAGGATGAGGATGTACTCACCCACTGTCACGGCGAGCGGAGGGGGCACCGTGAAGAAGAACAACGCCTGGTCGGCGGGCGCGATGAGGAAATAGAGAGCGGCGTTGATCACCGCCAGAATGCCAGCGATCTGGGGCCTTCGGGACCACAGCAGTACCAGCCCGGCGATCGGGAGCAGCATTCCCACGATGATGAAGAATGCGGCAAAGGCCAGGCTCCGCAGTTCGTTCATTCGGGGCTCGAAACCCAGCGGGCTCAGCAGGAAGCCCAGAACGGCTCCCAGTACGAACAAGGCCGCCAGTACCCGCTCCGACCTCCCGAAAGATGCCTTTGTGCTCATCAGACCCCTCATGCAATGGCCCCCGAGATCGATGTTTAGAGGGGTGCGAATCAGTAAAGAACCTATTGCCGTCGCCAAAAAGATATGCTGCGCTTCGCCGATTTATTGTTACAAAAATATTATATTCGCATATGGTGCTCACGCGCCCATGGCACTGACTGGTGGAACACGGTACAATCTGACCGGCCTGGTAACCGCGTTTATTGGGATCGTGGTGCTGTTCATCGGTTCCAGGACCTCATGGGACATACAGCTGGCGAATACGTACGCGACGGACTTCTACTGGGACATCGCGTTCGCCATAGTGGGAGCTGGGCTCGTGCTGATCGGCGTGTTCGTGATAATCATCGGGGTCCTAAACCAACATGAGGTACCGGACGATTAGGCCCACCACGATGGCGGCAGCAAAGGACAGCAGCGAGCCGAGCAGGTGGTATTCGATATATGCGGGGCTCCTCCTCTCGTCCAGCCGGAAGATGGACTTCGTCGCCACTATGAACCCTATGGCGATGTACTGGTCCACCATGACGAACAGGAAGATCATGATGCGCTCGGCGTAGCCGATGTACCTGCCGTTGAGGTCCAGGAGGTCGTTGCCCTCCAGCGCCGATATCTTGTCCCTCAGCCCCTTGGTGACCTTGCCGATGAGGATGCCGGCTGGCCAGATGACAAAGATGAGGCCGGTGATGAGCAGCGCGACGTTGTTGCTCTCCCATATCCCCCGCAGCTGATCGGCCACGCTCCCCAGATCCGCCACCGGCTGTATCAGGGCGAGCCACACCAGGACGATGACCGCGAAATGGGCCAGCTGGTCGAGGGTGAATGTCCTCGCCCCGTCGGTGTGGTTGGTCTTCAGAGCATCGATGGCGAAGTGCGAGACGCCGATGATGACGGGGACATACCACGCGCCCCAGTCCATGACGAAAAGGTAGGAGATGGCGCCGGCCAGGGCGGCATGCGCCAGCAGATACTTCGACCTCCACCCAGCTTTTCGGCTGGAGGACGAAGTCCACCAGCAGGTGGGCGATGACCAGGTGCAGCAGGACCACGAGCTCCGGATACCCCGCTCCCATCGGGTTAGGAACCAACGGGCAGCTCTTGAACCTTTGTTTCAAAATGACATCTTGAATGTCTAGGCCGCGTAGCTCCCGCGGGAGTTCGTGAGCACAACCTCCTCTGGCGACGTCCGCTCATCATTTCGTCCAGTGGGGTACTGGTACTGTAAGCTGTAGTTAGCAGAAAAAGTAAAATATCCTCAACGCTCATGATAGGTCGGCAGGTAAGTCCTGACGGTATTGGGTACCGCATGGTACCTCTGCGCAACACTCCGTCAGGGGCTGCCGTTTTTATTACCACCTCGTTGTCCGAAGACAATTTTGCTCTTAATCAAGTTCATGTATTCGTCCACGTCTCTTTCAAGATGCTGGTAGATGGCCCCCACAACAAAATCGTGAACCTGCAGCTCGCTGCTCATGAAGGAGTCGTACTGACTCATCTGAACCTTGGGTAAAAAATTGCCGGCATGGTTCTCTGTGATTATTGACATTAAGTGTTGGTCTAGTCTATCACGGTCCCTTTTCTTCGAATAACGCTTGTCAATTATTACGTGGACCTTCTTGGCCGGTGTGCGCCTAACGGCCTCTCGAAGAACTATCTCGCAGGCCATCCGGTATAAGAGATACTTATCCTCTCTCAAGCTCAGTGAGATTCGGCCCTTGTCGAACGAGATCCATATGATCTGGCAATTCATCTTTGCCACGCCATTGAGCATCAGGATCCTCGTCGGTTCCTCCGAATTGTTGAACTTTAGCTCTTCTCTCCATTCCCTTCTCATCGACTTATTTCGGACCCTTTTAGCCAGACGACCGATGGCATCTGGATCATAAATGATCGTGGCCGCGACGACGAAATGGCGTGAGCTATGGGGGGAGAACCCAAGGTCCCCGCTCTCGTCCAGCATGATATTCGCGGAGCTGTACGAATGATTGTTACCATTACTGCCCTCGTTTGCGTTCAAGTCGAGGTTGCGAGAGCGTTGGAACTTATGGGGTTTGACACTACATCCAGACTTACTAGATTCTCAGGTGGTTGGTCGGAGGATGTTATCCCCTCATTCTCCTCGCGCGACAATCCCTTCGAACCTTTCCAGCATAAGGTTGAGCGTGCGGTAGTTCGACCGCCCCAGGCTCTGGGACACCGCACTCTGGGATATGCCGAGCATCTCCACGAGTTCGTCCTGGGTCCTGCCTTGAAGCGCGAAGAAGACGGCTATTGCTTGAGCTCGCGTCCACCGCAGCATGAGGCTATCCAGGAACGCCGTCTCGATCTCCATCTCCTTGTTCAGATCATCCCACGGTGTCAGGACGGAGAGGTCCTGCTTCAGCTTCTTCATGACATCCAAGCGCTCGCCCGAAAGCCGGAACGCCTCCCCATCGCTGTCCCCGATAGCCACGGAGATGTGGTCCGCCTTTCCTATCCCGACCGACACCCTGGCGTCGATCCGATAGGGATGCCGGAGCCTCTTGGACAGGTATCTCACCACATCCCGGTCGGGAGCCTGCCCCTCCTTGAGCTTGAAGAAGCTGCCCGGTGAGCTCATCCTTTTCTTGCCGTCCTCTCTCTCCAATATGTACAGGATGACGGGGGAGGCGATGAGGAACGAGCGGATGAGCAGCGTGACCCTGAGCGCGTCCTGGGGGTCTGGCACGATGCCCTGGAAACTGTCCCCCCGGTACACCTGGAAATCGGCGTGGTAGTGTTCCTTGACGCATCCCAGCGCCTGCGCGAGGAACTCGCGGGCCTCGGCGGGGTATCGGGAATAGCGGATGAGATCGCCAGTGATGACGCCTATTATTTCCTGCTTCGCCATTTGTATCACGGCTGTATCGCTGAGGCGATACAATTTGACCCCCTATTGTCTTATTATCAAATTAACTTATTTTCTAAGATATAAGCAAAATAGCTAATAATTAATGAAATAATGTTTTCCACAATGCATCATTCTTAGCAGTCCACCTCCTCGTCGATGGGGCTATTGGCGGCGCATCGGGCCAGCGCCCGCTCGATCGGCACTTCCCCCATCGCCCTCCTGGCGTCCATCTGCTTCTTGATCCTGGCGAGGTTCCTCTTCATGGTGCCCTCCTTGGCCGTGCTGGTGCTCATGGACATCTCGTCCCTGGTGCCTTTAGTGATGAAGATGACCACCCTGCCCGGCGCGGTGCGGCCGGTCCTCCCCCTTCTCTGTATGCTCCGGATGGCCGACGGCACCGGCTCGTAGAACACCACCAGGTCGGTGTCGGCGACGTCGAGGCCTTCCTCCCCCACGCAGGTGGCGACCACGACGTTGATCTCTCCCCCGCGCAGGCGGGAGAGCACCTCCACCTGCTCCTTTTGGCGGAGGCCCTTGTCCCCGCCCTTGTCGGTCTGCCCGACCAGCTTATGCACTTTTGCTCCATCTAGCTCGGACAATCGTCCCACCACCGTCTCGCAGCTGCCGCGGTAGTTGGTGAAGACCATGATCCGCGAGCTCGGTTTCGAAGCGATCTGACGGGAGATGAGATCGGCGAGCAAGGGCATCTTGGGGTGCTCGTCCTCCATGCCCTCCAGCAGCTCCCACGCCTTGGCAAACTCATCGGAAGTGGCCACCGCCCGGGATGCTTTGGACCCCTTCGATGACCCCGCCTCCCTCTTGACCGAGCCGAGGTACGCGCGGACCGCATCGGTCCCCTGGGTCTCGGCAAGCTCGATGGCATGCCCTACCTTTATGGCCATGGCCTGCAGGCTCAGCGCTCTGAAGAGGTATCCCTTATTGCCGCCGGAGCGGAGCCTGGCTTGGAGCGAGCGGCTCACCTCCAGCAGGTACATGGTGGTCGGGGGCCTCTTCGAACTCATCGCCCTCATCTTCACCAGCTGCTTGATGTACGACTCGTGCAGGGGGCGGAGCGTTCCGATAACCTCCTTCAGGCGTTCGGGCACTTCCACCTCCACCCGCTCCAGGCCGATGTCGAACACGTAGTCGGAGACGTTGTCATCCTCCTCTGACCTCGCTTCGATGTTATCGAGGCCCAAATTCTCGCACACCGCCAGGATCTTCTTCTTGGTGACTCCCGGGGAGGCGGTGATGGCCATGGTCCTTCCTTTGGAGGCCTTGTAGGCCTCCGCGACCTTCACGTAGGCGTAGTCGCCCACGCCCCGGTGCGCTTCATCGAATATGATCAGGCGGACGTTTCCCAGGTCCAGCCCGTTCCGGAGGTCGTTGGCGATGACCTGCGGGGTGGAGACGATGACGTCGTTCTCGTCCCACAGCGCCCGCCTCCCCGCCGGCTCGACCTCTCCGGTCATCATAATGACGTCCCTGCTCATCAGGTTGGCCCGGAGGAACGAGGCATGCTGCTCCACCAGCGGCTTGGTCGGGGCGAGGAACAGCACCTTGCCGCCATTGTCGCGGAGTACGTCGGCAATGACCAGGAGCGCGATGACGGTCTTCCCCAGCCCGGTGGGCAGGACGACGAGAGTGGAAGAGCGCAGGCAGGCGTCGGCCAGCTCTCTCTGGTAGCTTCTTTCCCGCACCGAGTTCGGCTTGATCAGGGGATGATTTACGAACACCTGCGAACGACTTTCGAACGCTAGAAAAGTGTTGCGGTGGGGTGGCCGAAGGAACGTGGCGTGGGTATCGATCAAGCCCGATATGTCAGTAACACGAAATTTCAAAAAGTATTATCAAGGGCAATTCATTAACGGTGGGCATGGAGCAGAAAAAGATTTTTGCGGTTATTGTCGTAGCGGTCCTGCTGGTCGCGGGGATTGCCGCGATAACTTTGCTGGGGGATGGGGGGAAAGCCGAAGATGTGGTTGGCGAGAACGTCGATTTCGTCGGGCGCGAGATCCAAGTGGTGGAGAATCTCGACAACGGCATAGTGGCCATCGGTCAAGACTCGTTCAGATGGATGACCTACTTTGGGCTTGCTGACAAGTGCATAATGATCGATATCAATGACCGGACCAACTTCATGGGGAAAACGTTCATGTACTACGGCCGCGCCCTTGCCGATGTAGACGAGTCAGATGAAAATGACTTCTCCCACACCAACTGCGGGATCACCCCCGCGGACGTGGCGAACATACTGAAGGCGCAGCCGTCCATCGTGATCGTCCCAGAAGGGTTCATCACCGACTACCCCAATGAATACAAGTCGCTCGTGGACGGGGGCCTCAACGTCCTGTCCATCGGCTACATCTACACCTTCCTCGAACCGGAGACCTTCGAGGTGGTAGACTCCCTCAAGGCCCAGATCAGCCTGATCTCCAAGGCGCTGAATATGGAGGAGAGGGGAGAGGAGCTGCTCGACGCCATCAGCTTCTATGTCGCAGACATCAGGAGCATCGCGGCGACGGTGACCGAAAAGAAGAGCGCCTACATCGGCGCGCTAGCGTACAACGGGGCCCACGGTGCCGACTCCTCCATCGCCTACTACATGCCATTCGCGCTAGCGGGTGTCAACAACATCCTGGCCGGCGAGGAGATGGACATGGAGGGATCGGGGGTCAGCACGTACTCCGCCACCAAGATCAAGGAATCGGTAGATGCCGCCGAAAAAACCGGCTCCGAAGTGATGCTGTTCCTTGATGCTACCGGGCTGTACATGTGCGGCGACATGACCTCCAAAGGCATCCTGCAGCTGTTCGAGGAACACGATGCGTACGTGGCGTTCCCGTACATCTGGACCGGCATCAACTACGAGAACATCCTGATCTCGGCCTACCAGATCCTCAAGGATGCGTACGGGCTGCTTACCGAAGAACAGTTCGAAGCGAAGGTCAATGCGGTGCTGGACGGTTTCCTCGGAAGCCACATGTCCAACCGTGACATGGCCTCTTCTGGTGTTCCTGCGCCTACCACGCCGACCACTATCTATGAGGACATGAACAATGCCTACATGGGGCGGCGCGCGAACCCTGTCTACGGGGAGATAACCATCGGTAGCGACGGAAGCATGACCTTCGGAGTGCCTGCATAAACCCTTTCGCTGGCTTCGGCCAGCGTTCTTATTTCCAAGAGGATGCCACATGAACGACGTTCTGGACAAAGTCGTGATCAGGTCGAAGATCGGGATCGATGGCTATATCGCCCACTCCAAGAGGAAGTCCCTGTTCCTAGCCGTGCTCTTGGTGTTACTGGTCGTAACGTCCATCGCGGTCCTCAAGATCGACGTGGGGACGATAACCTTCTCCGAATTGGCCAGGATAGTGTTTGACAAGGAAAGCCCTCTGAACGAAAAGGTCGACGTCATCCTCGTTTGGAACCTGTACCTGCCCAGGATCATATCGGGCCTGCTCGCGGGTTTCGTGCTAGGCATCGCCGGAGCGGTGATGCAATGTGTCCTGAGGAACCCCCTGGGGTCCCCGTACACCCTCGGGATATCGAACGCGGCCGCGTTCGGCGCGTCCCTGGGCATCGTGGCTCTGGGCGGTGGGATGATCGTAGGCCAGAGCCACGCCTCCATAGTCATAAACAACCCCTACCTGGTCACGATAAGCGCGTTCTCCTGGTCGCTGATAGCGACGGGGATAATCATCCTGCTCGTTAAGATCACAAAGGTCAGCCCCGAGACCATGGTCCTCGCGGGGGTCGCGCTGAGCTCGATCTTCTCTGCCGGGATCAGCATGCTCCAGTACATCTACAACGATTATGCGCTCTCGGCCATCGTGTTCTGGCAGTTCGGCTCCCTCGGAAAGGCGCCATGGAATGAGCTCACGATACTCGCCGTGGTATCATCGGCGACCATCTTGTATTTTCTTTGGAAGAGGTGGGACTACAACGCGCTCGACGCCGGGGATGACGTGGCAAGGTCTCTGGGCATCGACGTCAACTGGCTCAGGATAATCACGCTCTTCCTGGCCGCGCTGTTGACCTCGGTGGTCGTTTCGTTCATGGGGATAATCGCGTTCGTAGGCCTGCTCGGTCCGCACATCGTGAGGATGTTCCTCGGCAACGATCATCGGTACGTCCTTCCGGGATCGATGATGCTTGGCGCCATGATCCTCCTGCTGTCCGATTGCATCGGGCAGAACCTGATGGCCTTCACGCTGCCAGTGGGCATCATCACGTCGTTCCTGGGAGGCCCGCTGTTCCTGTACCTTCTTATCAGAGGCTACAGGCGAAAGAAGGTCGAAGCATGAACGGCCGGCCCCCCGCTTCCCACCCCTTCTCGGGAGAAGGGTTCAGCTACGAGAAGACCCTCCGGTTCTGGGACGGCATCGCGGATTCATACTCCAGCGTCCAGCAGGGGACGATGGTCGACGAGATTGTAGAGCACCTCCGCGCCAACGGGACGCTGGACCGCGGGAGGACCGTTCTGGAACTGGGAAGCGGACCGGGCACGTATAGCCTCAGGATCGCCCCGATGGTGAGGTCCGTCACCTGCCTCGACACGTCGCCGAAGATGCTAGACCGGCTGTTCTCCTCCGCGCGGGAACTGGGACTGCACAACCTGAAGCGTCTCCAGATGGATTTCAAGGACTATGTGCCCAAGGAAAAGCACTCCGTTGTCATGTCGGCACTGTGCCCCGGCGCCGGGTCCATGGAATTCCTCGGGAGGATGGAACGATGTGCCGAGCGTTCATGCGCGAGCATATCGTGGATCGAGAACGGATGGGACGATCTTTGCGCGGAAGTATGGAAGGCGCTCGGGAGGAACTACTCGTTCGATTCCCGGAGATCAACCGCGACGCTGGATAACCTCAGGACCATGGGCCGGAGCCCCCAGGCCCGGGAGTTCAGCGCGAGGATCGAACTGAGCCTGTCATTCGACGAGGCCCTGCTCAAAATTGCCAACGATTTCCAACCCTACGGTCTCGGGCCCGAGCTGGATCCGGCGATACGGAAAGTGCTCGAACCAATGACGGATGACGGTACGGTCCATTACGCGCGGACCAACAGGTTGAGGCTGGTCACCTGGAACCTCTAGCCCCGGCAATCTCCCCTGCCGGCTCCAATGCCTCGGGGGCGGGGTCCGACATGACGAAGGGGCTCGGGCCATCCTCCCCGGCGCAGGGGGCATCGAGGTCCATGGCGTGAGGGATGACGAACGGGACCCCCTTGTGAACGATGACATCAGCCTCTATCCCGTACACTTCGCGGATCAGGTCCTCAGTGACAATCTCCCTGCCGCCGTAGGCGTGGACCTTGCCATCCTTTATGAACATGAGGTCATTGGAATAGTGGACCGCCAGGTTGATGTCGTGCATGGTCATGATGGTGCACATCCCTCTCGAACGCACCGCTCCGATGATCGTGCGCATCATGATGTGCTGGTTGGCGATGTCCAGGTTGTTGGTCGGTTCGTCGAGGACCAGGACCTCCGGCTCCTGGACGATGGCCCGTGCGATCTGCACCTTCTGCAGCTCCCCTCCGCTGATCTCGTCGACATATCTCAGGGACAGATCGGAGACGCCTAATGCGTCCAGGGCGTTCCACGTGATCTCCAGATCGCGCTTCGTGGTGGACCACTCGATGTATGGTCTGCGCCCGATGAGCGCCGAGTCGAACACCGTGGACTTCGTGGTGGAAACCCTCTGAGGAACGTACCCGATGTACTTCGCGAGGTCCCTGCTCGATAGCTGGGAAACATCATTCCCGTCGATGGTGATCTTACCTTTCTGAGGCTTCAGGAAATTGCATATGCACTTGAGAAGCGTTGTTTTTCCCACCCCGTTCGGGCCAAGTATGGACACGATCCGGTTGCCCTTTGCCTGGAATGAGACATCTTCGATTATCCTCCTTTCATCGTACGAGAACTCGATGCCGCTTACTTCTAACATGTTGTTTGCCTCTCAGTTCCCGGCCTTCTCGGCGTAGCCGCGGGCATATGACGCGGCACGAGTCGGACGCGCCCTGTTCGTGGCGGAAATGCCCCTCTAGCGGCACGATGCTCGATCATGGATGATATGCGTCCTTTGTATGCGAGGGTCTTCTCCCTTGGCCTCCCGGTGGGCCGACAGTGCGCGGAATGGATTTGCCCTGCCAATAATGACGCTGAGCTGACGATCATCCGGGGATCATCTCATCGGGACTGACACAGGGAGAGAGGTCAGAGTATTAAGAATTTATGAATTGTAACACGCAAGCATCAGGACCGCGGCGCCGGTTATTATCTGAGCGGATCTCACGGATCGAGCTTGCTGGCTATCGAACGCTGTGCCGGATGAACACCCTAGCATGAATGCACGACGATAAACAGGGAGCTCGTCGTCGCCTGATATTCTGGCCGACTCACTGTGAGTTTCTGGGGGATTCGACGGAGAAGAAGCGCTCCGGCCACCGCCCCTGGGACGAAGCCCAGGAACACCATGGGGCACAGGATTGTTCCTCGTATCGACCCTAGATTGCGGTGATGCCGAGCAGTACCGTGTTCCCCGACAGTGCAGAAAAGAAGCCCCCTCCCAGTCTAAGGATGCCCAGCGCATCGATGCCGTTGACGACGCATGCCAGGAGCAGCAGGAACCGGCCCCTTAGGCTTTTGTGGATAAGGGGGCTGCGCATTTGTCATCCGTCATCGAGAGGCGTTCATGGGGTCAGCCCATACTTCTTCCGGTACGACGATACCTCGGAGATGTATTGGGCGAAATCCTCGATGTCCGGCGTCCCCACGGTGTTCTTCTTCGTCGTGAACAGGACCTCGACCATGGAGAACTTCGAGAACTGGTCCTGTGATACGGCCCTCAGGAAATCAACGTATTTGTTCGCCTGGAGCGCGTTCTCGGCGACGATGACGGTTATCATGTCCCATTCGCCGTTGCAGGTAAAATCGTCCTCGGGGATGATGTCGATCTTCTCTTCGGCCAAACGGCTCATGAACTCCTTGCCGTACAGCGCCATCTCCACGGTGTTTGGGTTGGGGATCACCCCGCTCCTCTTGGCCAGGATCAGGAACCTTTTCCTGTTGATCTTCGAAAGGTCCAGCAGCCGGGTGTTCCCGAAGATGATCCCTTCGTTCTCCAGGTCGCGCAGGATCTTGTACACCTGCTGGTTGGACAGGCCGGTCTGCTGAACTATGGCCTCCACTTCGAGCTCGGGATGGGAGAGCAACAGCTTGGTGACCTTGTCCACATCCATCCTGTTCTGCTTTTTAGACACCCGAGGCATGATAACTCACGTGAATAGCATAATCTTTTTAATATTATTCGGTCCCAGCCATGAGAGGACGCAGCGCCCTGAGCGCGAATGCCTGACTCCACTGCCTGTTTTTCACCCGTCGGGTGGAGGACGGTCCCATTCCGTTATCGGCGTGTAAATTACACTTGATATAAAAAATATTATGAATAATTGTTTATTATTCAAATTAATATTCCATATTATGGAGAAAATAACAAATTATATTTGTTTAATTACAAATGTCGGTGACGACAATCTAGCGTTTCGTCCCTGGATTGGGACCTCAATCTCTAGATCAGAACGTATGCCGCCCGGCCCGATCTGGACTGGGGCCGAAAACCTTTTAGCCTCTTTCTTTACCAGCATACTGTTAGCGGTCTAGGGTCCAGACCCTTTAGTTCGGGAAATGATCAGAGATGGCACGATCCGCCTACGGGATCATCCGCGTTCTTCCGCGAAACCATTGTGGCAAAAAGGCACAGGGCGCACGCCGCGAAAGCAAGGAGCCCTATCGCCAGGAAGAGGTTGCTGTACGAAACTACGTACAGGAGGATAGGCGCCGCCAATATGGAGCAGGAGAACTGCCCGATGTTGTTGGCCACATAGAACCCTCCCATGATCTTCCCGGAGTTCCTCGACGTGGCGGTCGTGGCGAGCCAGTTTATCATGGCCGGCATTATCATCCCCATTCCCGCGCCGACGAGGGCCACGCTGACAAATACCACCAGGTAGGAGCCGGTGAAGTAGAGCATGCCGAACCCGATGCCCATCAGCAGGAAGGAAAAGGTGAGGATGGCGCTCCTACCGCATCTGCTTGCTATGCGGCGGTACATGAGGCAGGTCCCCGCGTTGCAGATGCCGTGCCACCCCAGCATCAGGCCGCTGACAAGCGCGCTCGCCCCCATCTCGGACAGGTAGTACGGAAGCTTGGTGGGGAGCAGGAACCCCATGAACATCATCAGGAAGACCGTCAGGTAGCTGAGCGCAATGACCTTCCCGACCGCGCCCGCGCCCCCTCCTTCTCCTGAGCTTCCGCCCGGTCCTCGCGCGCCGGCTCCTTGAGGGTGAGCACCACCCCGACCAGGATGACAGCCCCGATGAGGTAAATGAGGAACGGCTCCCTCCACCCGAAAGTGGCCAGGCCGCCCCCTGATGTTTCCAGCACCAGCACGCCGAGGCCGATGGCCGCGGACTGGTAGCTTATCACCCTGGTCCTGGACACCCCCGTGTAGTACGCGGCGACGAGGGCGGTGGAGGCGGCGCTCATTCCCGCGATCCCCATCCCCAGGACGAACCGGCCGGCGAGGATGGACTGGACGGTCCCCAGGTAGTATCCTGAAGAGCCCGCGACGGTGAATATTGCGAGGGACAGAATGAGCACCTTCACCTTGCCGTACTTGTCGGCAAGGTGCCCGATGGCGAATCCGGTGAGCGCAATGGCGAGCGAGGGAAGGGTGATGATGAGCGAGATGTCCGTATCCGATGCCCTCGGGAACGCCTCGCTGATTAGTGGAAGAGCGGGCGCGACGGCCGCGCCCCCCATCAGCGTGAGCATGGATGCCGCGAGGATTAACAACAGCGATGCCCTCGTCGGCCTGAACCCACTGCTCATGTCGCCCGGAATGCAATCTGATACATATAATTTGTGAATAGATAATAAAAATTGTCGCTTTTTCACTTGAGCATAAAATAATCTTTATTCTGTTTTTCAGTCCCCCAACGTGGCGCAGTGAGCGCTCCGATCCGCAAAAGAAAGTTTGAGCGTTTGTGGCACACCCATAATGAAAAACAAAAGCTCCCGCATTACGAAGGCATCTTGAATGCTCCTGACGTTCTGGTTCAGCTAATGCTTGGCCAATAGATTTTTAACACGTTACTGGATAGCACCCAGACCATATGCTTTCTATTGCCTGGGTCCTCATTCTCGTGGCGGGGTTGATGGAGCCCATATGGGTCATCGGGATGAAGAAGTCCCATGGGTTCAGGAATCTCGGGTGGACCGTGGTCACGGTGATCTTCCTTTCACTCAGCACGTACCTGCTGGCCCTGGGCATCGACATGGACCTGCCGGTCGGCACGGCGTACGCGGTGTGGACCGGCATCGGGGCGGTGGGAGCGCTGGTCGGGGGAATAGTGCTGTTCAAGGAGAAGGCGTCCCCCGTCAGGATACTGTTCATATGCCTGATCATCGCCGGCATCGTGGGCGTGCAGATGACCGCGGGGGCCTGAGAATGGGGGGTGACTACTTGAACAAGAACGGCGCCTCCGCCGGAAAGGGCTGGGCCCTCCTGACGGTGGCCGGCACCATGGAGCCCCTGTGGGTGGTGGCGATGAAGCTGTCGGAAGGCTTCACTGACCTCTTCTGGGCCGTCGTGACCGTCATCTTCCTGGCGCTGAGCATGTACCTGCTGGCGCTGGCGATGAAGTGCAAGATCCCGGTCGGCACCGCCTACTCCATATGGGTCGGCATCGGCGCCATCGGCTCCCTGATCGCCGGCATCATACTGTTCGACGAGCCCTCCGACCTGCTGCGCATGGGCTTCGTGCTACTGATAGTGGTCGGTATCGTGGGGCTGCAGCTCACCGGCGGGGAGGAGGGGTGCTGAGCGCCCCCGGCCTCACCGCAGGCTTAATGTCACGGTCTTTTTCTTCTTTCCCTTGGCGGCCTTCCTGATGGTGACGGTGCCGTCCTCGTTGGCGGCGTAGCTGACGACGTCGCCGACCTTGAGCTTCATGTGGGCAATCACCTTCTCGTTCAACGCGACCATGTTCCGCTTCTCCACGCTCCGGACCTTGGAACTGCCTAGTCGGGACGTT
This sequence comes from Methanomassiliicoccus luminyensis B10, assembly GCF_000308215.1. NCBI lineage: Archaea > Methanobacteriati > Thermoplasmatota > Thermoplasmata > Methanomassiliicoccales > Methanomassiliicoccaceae > Methanomassiliicoccus > Methanomassiliicoccus luminyensis. Next base: position 34,763 of record NZ_CAJE01000014.1, on the reverse strand, counting down.
GTGCTCTTGGTCGATTTCTTGATTACCGGCGCTTTTGCCTTTGGTTTCTTCGCTTCTACCATAGGAATTCTCTCATTAAACGTTCCAGGAGGATTTAATGATGGGCCGATCGGTTAAGTAGGTTCAGACTAAGTAGGAATTCTATCAAGCAGTATTGCTTCTAATGAAGAATGTTGAAAAGAATCCCCTCATTGTTTGATACCCAGGCTTATAGATTGATTAAAATGCAAGCGGCCCTCATAAATCATAGTTAGGCTGGGTGTGTAGAGTCAGATTTTATAGGTCTGATGGGCATCCCCACGAAGGCAGAAGATGACAAAGGTCCACGAACTGAAAGTGCTACCAGAGTACTTCCTGGCTGTCTCCGAAAGGAAAAAAACATTCGAGCTTCGTAGGGATGACAGAGGATATGAGATTGGAGACAAGCTATGGCTTCGCGAGTGGGACGGCGTAGCCTATTCCGGCAGGTCCATAGTCTGTAATGTTACGTATATTCTAAGGCGATTTCAAGGCCTTGACGAGGACTATGCGATTCTTGGCATCACCCTTGACGAGGAGGATTATCATCAGCCACTCAGGTATGCAAAGGATTGCGGGGCCCATGACAGCCCATAGTCCGAAAGCTCTTTTGGCTCTTCGAATCTAACTGCCTGCCCAATCCTAAATGCTATTGCTCTATCTCTTCCAGAGTAATAGCTGTCAAAAAATTCCCTGTCTATGCCAGCAGTGTCGCATGTCATTTCCCAAATTTCATCGGGGGTGCTCTCGAGCACATCAAATACGACTGCTTCGCCCACGACCTTCATAACCGGGCTCGTGCAATAGATAACGATTGTAGTGATTTCTTTTTTGCATCTTACCTTCCTGAATTCATATGTTTTCGTCCCATCAAGTATCTTCTCAACATGCTCTGGATTTATTGATATCAATATCTTGCTCACCTTTACCGCCCATCCTAAGTACTCTCAACACATCGTCTCTTGTTAGCACGACTTCATAAGGATGCCTATTGAAGAGTCCGCCTGTCTCTAGAGTGTCGTAGTTGACATTCTTGCCAGCACCGAAATAGCCATTATATGCCATCTCAATGATGATTATGTTCTTGTGATAACTGTTTTTATAAATGTTTTTCAGCTCATCCGGGCTGTAGACGCTTTTGTTTCCAACGATACTCATGTAGTCACTCATGGTCTTGACATGCCTATCGTTTTGCTTTACTGGCGTCTGCTTCATAATGGTGCAAAATGAAGTTACTGCAGATTTATATCTCCTTACTCCATCTCCAGTGTGCCTGCGATAGATCAATGCAACATCACCTGGACGGTAGTCGATATAGCTGAATGGTGTGGCAATAAATACTTTACTAATGCCGTTGGAAGCGGCTGTAGCGTCGTCATCACTACGCCTTACGCCCTTTAATTCAGAGTATTGAAATAGCCTGTCGTGAAAATCATCATTGATGGGGATGTACTTGCCACGCTTAAAATCTGGATTAATGTATGGGAAGGAACGTTTTGCATCTGCATATTGCAATTTGCGTTTGTCTTTGACATAGACATTTTCACCAGTCGCTCTCTTCTTCCCTGCATAAACAAAACCAAATGACTCGAGGATAGCAATCAGCCTGTCATGTTTCTTAAAAGCCGTAATATAAATCTCGTTTAGATTGGATTGTTGCCATTTCCACAGTGCGATACCTATTGCACCCTCCCCTATGCGTTGTCCTCGTGAGTCTTCTGATATTTTGAGAGTCCCGATTTTAATCCTTGGGGCTTTTGGGAGCGCATCTGGAACCTCCTCATCATCCACGTCCTTAATGTAAAGAAACGCTTGTATGCCACCATCCAGATACACATATGCCTGTTCATTTGATTCGGACTTCTTTTCAAACCAATTGTTAAAGTCAGGATGATAGTCCGCTCTCAGACTGTCAAAAAAAGGATCGTTGATGTCGCATTCATTGAACGGACGGAGTTTGAAGATAGACACCAGCATTCCTCTGATTGATTTCGACATTGTTATATTAAAATATAATAATTATCCTGGCCTCGCCGTCAAAGTCTTGCGACAAGCTCTCACACACTTATTGATCTCACTTCGCCTCTGCTGCTCTCTTCTTCTCTTCCCGTGTCTCCTCCTCCCACAGGGAGACGTACGCCGTGGCGACTATGTCGTGGAAGCGACGATAGCGAGCACGTACGGGCACAGGAAATTGCTGTAGCTAGCCTGCTCCGAGAACACTAATTTATGCTGAAGCCTTCCTGATGATGAGACCGGTCACATTTTTGCATCTTATCACTCTAAATTCATATCCTTTGGCCCCCATTGAAGAGCTTCTCGAGGTGCTCCGCGTTGATGGACAGCAGCACTCTGGCCATCGTTGCCCTCATCACTCCTTGCGCTTCAGGGCGGGGCAGGTATCCTCCTCGATCTCTTCCACCACCGGGCAGGTGCCGGTCTTCCTGGTCTTCAGCCAGGACGCGATGATCGCCACGCCTAGTATCAGGACGATGATGAGCAGCGAGATCTCCACCGGAACGTGGTAGAACTCGGCGATCAGCATCTTGACGCCGACGAAGCTGAGGATGCCGGCCAGCCCGTACTTCAGGTAGCAGAAGGCGTTCATGATGTGTGACAGAGCGAAGTACATCGACCTCAGGCCGAGGATGGCGAACGCATTGGAGCTGAACACTATGAAGGTGTTCGTGGTGATGCCCAGGATCGCCGGGATGGAATCGACGGCGAACATGATATCGGTCGTCTCCACCACCAGCAAGGCTACGAACATGGGGGTGGCCCAGAGGGCAAGGTTCCCCGCCTCGTCCCTCTTCCGCACGAAGAACTTGTCGCCCTCGTAGCCAGAGGTTACAGGCATGATCTTCCGGAACGCCCGCACCATGAAGTTCTTGTCCGGTTCGACCTCCTTCTCCTTCTTGACCACCATCCTTATGCCGGTGAAGATCAGGAAGGCCCCGAAGATGTACAGGACCCAGTCGAACGCTTCCACCAGGGTGACGCCGGCGAGGATGAACGCGAACCGGAACACCAAAGCGCCTATGATGCCGTAGAACAGCACCTTGTGCTGGTCCTTCTCCGGTACGCAGAACGATGCGAACACCAGGACGAACACGAAGAGATTGTCGACGCTCAGCATGAGCTCCATGATGTAGCCGGTGGTGAACTCCAATCCAGTCTGGGGACCCATGAACCAGTATATGCCGAGGTTGAACACCACCGCGGCGGAGATGAACACGACCACCTGGATCATGGCCTCTTTAGGCTTGATCACGTGAGCCTTGCGGTTGAAGACTCCCAAGTCCAGCGCCAGGAGCGCTACTATGGTGATGATGAATACGATCCATGCCGTGCTCGTAACTTCCATGAGTCCAGTTCTCCGACCCTTCTGTCAAGGTGATGGATATATTCAAGAAAAGCCCCATTCATGTACGACAGTACATATACTGTACATCGAGGGTCTTCATGAGAAAAATGATCGTCCAGCTCAGGCCTGGTCCCGAGCTTCAGGAGCTGATGGAGGATTTTTACGGCAGCATCGAGAGCATGGCGGTGCTGGAGTTCCTGGGCATCAGCCACCGCATGGAGCTTCGCCTCGCCCTGATGGAGCTGCGCCTCCGGCCGGGGACCCGCATCGAGGACGTGAGCTTCCCTGACAAGCTGGAGATCGCCGAGGTCCTCAGGAGTGACGGGAACACCTACCTAGTGCTGGGGGACTTCAGGGTCGGGAGCGAGGACATAATGCCGACACTGTCCCTAAGCCAGGACCTGGTGTGGACCACCCCTCTGACGCGGTCGAGGGAGCGGATCGTCTTCGGGTGCATAGGGAACGGGAAGGACCTGAAGGCGGTGCTCGACCGGGTCAAGGACATCGGGACAATAGAGGACGTTAATTTTGTAGTTCCCCACTTCAAGGACGAGAGCCTGCTGTCCGCGCTGCCCAAGCGGCAGAGGGAGGTGCTGTGCGAGGCGTACCGCAGCGGCTATTATGAGTATCCGCGGAAGATAAACGCCAACGAGCTGGCCGCGAAGATGGGGCTGACCAAGGCCACGGTGGTGGAGCACCTAAGGCGAGGGGAGCGCCGCCTTCTGGCGGAGATACTAGCGGGACGGTAACGGTCCGTCGGTCCGCGCGGCGGGCCCCCCGCCATGCCTAAGATCCCGCCCTCTCGAACTCGATGACGAAGGAAGCGGGCTCGTCCTCCTCCCACATCTTCGCTCCGGCGAGCTCGAAGCGCCGGCGATGGGCCCTCCGCTTCTCCGTGCTCAGCATGCTCACGTCTCTCTCGCTGGAGACCAACAGTACGGGCTTGTCCCCGTCTCGGACCTCCAGCGATATGGTCCTCGCCTCCACTCCCACGTACTCCTCGAGGAGGCTGCACAGGGCGTCGATGAACCGCCCCTCGTCGGCGAGGACGTTCGCGTCTCCTCTCCCCACGGCGAAGCTGACGTCATCGTAGATTGGTAGATGAGCTATCCTCTTCGCCAGCGCTGCCAGGTAGGCCCGGTCGTCGCCCACCGCGTTCAGTATCTCGTCCTCTGGGGGCGGGGGAGAGGCCAATGCTTCCACGGTCCTCTCCACCAGGTCGTCCAGGCTGGAGCGGACGGGGTCAGTCTGGAACTCCACCCCCTTGATGGCGTTGGTGAAGTCGACCAGGAGCCGGGAGGTTTTCCGCAGCAGGGACGCTTCCATGAGCTCCTCCAAATGGGTGCCGGTGAACAGGCGCTCGATGGACTGGATGGTCTGGACGGCCTTCAGGACGACCTGGAGCTGGACCTTGCGGCCCTCCTTGAACTCCTCCACGAAGCTGTGGAATGAGGCCAGCAGCTCGTCGATCTTGTCGGCCTGGATGGCCTCCATGCACCGGCGGGCCTCCTCGGACTCCTCCAGCTCCTCCAGGTAGTACGACAGGTAGTATAGCCGCCCCGCCAGGACGGTGAACGCCTCGTTCGCCTCCATCAGTATGTCCAGCGCGTAGTCGGAGGTGAAGCGGACCCTGTCCAGGTCGTAGGTGTGGATGGAGCCGAGCTCGCCCGCCCTCTTCAGCATGCTCTCTAGTATAGCCTGAGCGGTCTTCTTGTCCACCGGGCGGCCGTGGCCAGGGCAGCACAGCTCGATGTCCCTGGCCCTCAGCAGCCACAGCGCGTTCCTCACCGAGGTCACCAGGGCGTCGCGGTCCCAGCCAACCTGGCCGGCCACTCCCGGCTCAGCGGCGAACAGAAGGTCGCCGGACAACAGGTATTTCCCGACCAGGTAGCAGACGCTGTCGGGGCTGTGGCCGGGGGTGTGGAACACCTCCATCTCCCCGCCGTCCAGCGGGACGACCTGTCGGTTCACGGTCATGCCCTCCTCGGTCGGCAGCACGTCCATCCTGGTCCCAAGGGACAGCTCCCCGGTGAGGCTGCTTTTTGATAGCAGCGAGGAGTAGCGGACCTCCAGGAACGACGGCGGGAAGGTCCAGCCCATGATGCGGGCCTGGGTGAGATCGGCGTCCAGCTCCCTCAGGGCCTCCGCCCCGGCCTGCTGGACCACCAGATCTATGGGGCCGATGGTGCCGTCGCGGTAGGCCGATGCGATCTGGAAGCAGTGGTCCACGTGGCAATGGGTGAGGTAGAACGTGATGCTCCGGCCGTTGCCGGCCTCCTCGCGCACCATGTCCAGGATGCGGGCCATCTGCTCGGCGTCGGCGCCCGGGTCGATGACCACCAGCTCGGACGGCGTCCTGATGAGGTAGGAGTTGCAGGACACGATGTCCGGCTTCCGGATGAACGGGAACATCTCCGCTCCGGGGAGCCCCGGTATGGGCTGCCACTTGCCGTTCTCCAGCGAAGGCATGGTCAGACCGCCAGCGCTTCCTGCTCCGTCCCGAAGATGCTGAATATGGTGGTGAACCCGGCCAGCTTGAATATCTTCAGCACGCCGGGGGAGAGGCAGCACAGCTTGAGGGAGCCGCCGCTCTTGCGGAGCTCCTTCAGGGTCGCCAGGAACACCCTCAGGCCCCCGCTGCTGATGTAGTCGGTGTCCTTCAGGCTCACCAGTATGCTGCGGTCGCCCCCGTCGATAGCCTTCTTGAGGCAGTCCTCCAGGGTCTTGGCCGAGTAGGCGTCGATCCGCCCCGCGGTGCGGATTATCTTGGTCCCGTTGCTCAAGCTCTCTGTGATCTCCATTGCGCTCAGCTCTCCTCTCCCTTGCTCTTCGGATCGTTACTATCGGTGCCCACCACCAGGGTGAGCACGTTCCTCCCTTCCTCGCGCCGGTAGCGGACCTCGTCCACCAGATTCATCATGAGGTGCACCCCCAGGCCTCCTACTGCCCGCTCCTCGGCTTCGATGTCCAGGTCCGGCGGGGGCACGCTGCGGGGGTCGAACGGTTTTCCCCCATCGCAGAAGGTGAGGAGGACGCCGTTCGGTCCTGCTTCCATCTCTATCTCGACCTCGCCCCCATCCTCGTAGGCGTGCTTGGCGATATTGGTGAACGCTTCCTCCGCCGCCACCAGCAGGTCCGACCTCCGCTCCGTATCCTCCAAATGTTCCGCCCCTGACCCGACGAACTCCAGGATCTCGTCCAGGCGGCCGAGCTCGGCCTCGAAGCGCTTCCGCTCACGAACGCTCACGATCTCGCCCCCACCTTCAGGACCATGAGGGTGATGTCGTCGAACTGGACCTCGCCCTTGGTGAACTCCAGGACGTCCTTCTTGATCCCTTCCACGATCTCCATGGCCGACGACCCCGCCAGCCGGTTCAGGGTCGTCCGGAGCCGCTCCTCCCCGTACAGCTCCCCGCCGAGGCCGTTGGCCTCGGTGACCCCGTCGGTGTAGAACAGTATGATGTCCCCTGCGTTCAGGACCAGGTCCTTCTCTTCCGGCGTGGTGTCGTCCGTCGCCCCTAGGGCGATGCCCTTCCCTCCCAGCTCGGCAATGGCCCCGCCGCGGAGGAGCATGGGCGGGTTGTGGCCGGCGTTGGCGTAGGTCAGCTTCCCCGTGGCCGGGTCCAGGATGGCGTAGAACAGGGTCACGAACATTCCTGAATCGGAGGTCTCGTAGATCAGGCGGTTGGCCTCAGCCACCGCCTGGGCGGGGCTGGACGCCTTGACGGAGGTCGCCCTCAGGACCGTGCGGGACAGCACCATGTAAATCGCGCCGGGAACTCCCTTGCCGGAGACGTCGGCGATGACCAGGCCGGACCGCCCGTCCCCCAGGTCTATGAAGTCGTAGAAGTCCCCGCCCACCTCCTTGGCGGGGACGTTGAGGGCGTAGGTGTCGAACCCCCTGACGGCCGGTCCGTTCTTGGGCAGGAAGTCCTGCTGGATGCTCTTGGCCACCTCCATCTCGAACTTCTCCTTCTCCAGGGTGTCGTGGAAGCGGTCGCGCTCCTCCTTGGTGGCCTTCTCCCGTATGAGGTTGTTGATGATGTAGGCAAATATCAGCATGCCCAGGCTGTTGATGATGATCATGGCCGGGCCGACCTGCTGGACCACCTCCACGGCGTAGGGGTACGGCGTTACTATGAGCAGGGTCAGACCCATGTGGAACGACTCCTGCAGAACGGCGAAGGAGACGGCTACCAGTATGCCGGGGAACTTCTTGCCCGCCAGGTACCATATGATGCTCCCGAAGAGGCCGGCGAACATGGTGGCCAGGGAGCAGGAGAGGGTGGTGTCCCCGCCCACGAAGAGCAGCCTGTGGAATCCTCCGATCAGCCCGGCCCCGATGCCCGCCACCGGGCCGCCCACCAGCCCGGCGATCATGGGGCCGAGGTCGCGGACGTTGACCTTGGCGCCCATTACATCAGTTCCGGCATAGGTGCCGAAGATGGAGAGGAGGCCGAACGTCACCATGAGGAAGAGCAGATTCTTCCAGCGGCGCTTGCCGTCCAGGACGTCATTGAACATCTTGGTGCGGGTGACCACGTACGCGATGACGATGATTACGCACATTATCTCGGCAAGTGAGATCAGCAGCTCGACGGTCAGATTGTCCATGTGGTCCGCACCGATTGTTGTTCTTGTTCCTGCGGCCGACCTTTCGGATCGATGATGGGCCCCAGGCTCGGACATCGATAGTATCGGAGAAGATAAATTTGCCTATAGTAGAGCACCTCAGGGGGGGGGGCCAACGCCCCTCGTGAAGCGGCAAAAAAATCTCTAAAATTACCAAGGAATCAATCGCGGACCTTGGGATGAGCCTGGTGATGAGGTCATGGCATCAAATCGTCCGATGTGATGATCGGCAAGGATGAGGGGGCGCCCCCCCCCTTTTCTTGACCTTTGCATGAAGGGAATAAGGGTCTGTTGATTCCCCTGCTTGCTATTACTTTTTAACCCTGTGAGGGGAGGATATATCGACCCCCCCCCCCCACCCCTAGAATATGTCCCTACACAAACCTCCCCTGGGGTAGTGGGGTGGGTGGCCAATATTTACTAATATAAAATCATATCAGATACAAATCCCTTAATATGCGCATTGTCAACCTTGTTTGCTGAGGACTCGGCCGACGCTTTCCCCCTCTGAAATTTGCATATTGAGATAGTGCATATAAGGATTTTATTAGCGCCCTTCCTAGCTTAGCTTGCTGAGAGTACACTTTTATCTTTCTCTCAGATACTGATTTCACTTCACCCTAACGCTCTATTCTCCTCTTCCCGCGCCCCCCACCGCGCATAGGCGTACGCCGCTGCCACCACTCCGGTCGAAGCGATGATGGCCAGCACGTACAGCTGCAGGAACGCGTCGTAGCCGGCCTGCTTCGAGAACAGCAATGTAAGCTGCAGATCCCCAGACCCGTTAACAATGAACGCGTTGGCCAGGTAGTCCGATCGGAACCACGTGGCATCGGCACCATCTATCGTCCAGAACTCGCTCGTTCCTTCGGAGAACTTGAGGATGAACGGCCCCGATGCGTTCGTGACCGACACGCGCCACTCCGTCGACGAAACTTGTTCATAACTTATGGTCGGCGCGATCATGGCAGACTCATACTCCGGCAGCAACGTGAGACCGTACGTTCCGTCGCCGAACACTCGTAGATCATGAGTTCCGGCGGCGACGGTGCCTAGCTCGTAGTGATATGCGCCTGATGAGTTCCACGAGCCAGAACTGGAAACACCGTTGAACTCTATGCTCCTCGCTCCCCAGTCCGGGGCGTACACCGACAGTCGGAGATCGCTGTCGAAGACGGTGCTCACCGGAACGTTGAGGGAGCTGCCGAACGACATCACGCCGTTCCCCTGATCCCAGTTGCCTACCTCGATCGACGGATCGTGCAGGTACAGGTACAGCGGGGTGTAGACGTAACCGATCTTGGAGCGGTACGGTGAAAGGAGCTCCTTCACCTTCGATCCCAATTCCTCCTCAGTATCGCCGGCGAATATGGCCGCGTCGGAGATCGTTACCGCCTTCCCGTCGTCCGAACCGGTGAAGGTGACGGAGTCGATGCGCTCGACGTCGCTAGGCACGTCGACGGTGAACCACTCCCACCCGGTGAACGGAGCGCTCGTGTCAACGTAGCTGACCACCTGCCCGTTGATCCTCACCTCAAGCACGCCCTGGTCCGGGCCGAACAGCGCCCTGAACTTCAGGTTCGATCCGTAGTCAACGTCCTTGTTCGGTTCAACAGTTAAAGAGTTCGTTCCATTGGTGGTGACACCCACCTCTCCCGCGCCGGAATCGACGTACTGCACCCACCTAACCGTATCGTTGCTGCGGTGCTCGTTCACCGCACTAGGGAGATCGAACAGAATATCGTCCATGTACCCGAGCTCGTACCCGAGCTCGAGGAGGTCCCCGTTGCGGAGCACGATCAGCTCACTAGCACCGAGGATGTTCTCGACATTGGAGCCATCGGCCCACTGGAACGAGGCGTACGCATCGTTCGATGGATCAAAGACGCCGGCACCAATCAGCAGGTACATGGTGTCGATGCCTCCGGAACCGACGATCAGACCGCTCTGGGCCTTGAGCGGCGAGGAGAACGAGTCGATCATGATGACCCTGGCCCCGCTGTCGAACTCAGCAACCACGATTCCCCCGTTCATGCTCGCGAAGTACCCCTTCTCCTCGTCCGGAGCGTACCACTGGTCGACCACGTACTTCACTGCCGCCGAGGAACCGAGGAGCTGAAGAGTGGACTGGTAACCGAACTGCCGGACGTCCATGATATCGCGCATGCCTGCCCAATAGTTGGAGCTCGTGACGAAATGGGACATCCCCCTTTCGTTGATGGTCACCGGCAGGTACGCGCCAGGATCTAGAGTAGTCCCTTTCGGATAGCCGTAGCTGGTTGGATTGGGCCGATCGGGGTGGTTGTAGAGGTCGCCGAGCATCGGCAGGGTGTATATCTTGTAGTAGCCGTTCCCGTCCTCGGTCTCGATGTACTCGAACGGCTCCGTGTACTCTGAAGGCATGTGGAACGCCCTGACGGCATTGCCGTCGGCGAGGACGGCGAGCCCGCTGAGCGAGGAGATCAACAGCACCGCCACCAGAATGGACTGAGGCCTTCCCGACACTTTCCAGATCCAGATCTGGAACCGGGGAGCCAGGCCCGCTGCCATCCTGCGGAGCTTCTGCGATACCTCGCCCAGGTTGGCCACCAGGACGGCGATCAGCACGGAGTAGAACACCGCAGTCACCATGGAGAAGCGGGACAGCGCGCGGAACGAGTCGATGAGGGGAATGTTATCATATGCCAGAGTGAACAGGAAGCCCAGGGGCGAGTTCGGCCCCATGGACAGCAGTATGGTGAACGCCGCGGCCACCCACAAGGGGACGGTAAGCTTCCTGCGCTTCTCGACCAGTAGGCTGAGGAGGGCCAGGAAGAACAACGGCAGCGCCAGGAGCTGGGTCGCCCCCATCAGGGCCGCTCCCGGGCGGACCCCGTAAACAGCGTAGGTGTTGGTGAGCTCGGCGCCCCCCAATGTCAGCGCGCCGAGGAGCCAGTTGGAGCCGTTGGCGGCATCCTCGATAGTGTAAGAGGCCCCGTAGGCGCTGGAGCCGCCCAGCACCAGGATGGCGTAGGCGACGGGGAGGACCAGCACAAAGGAGAGGGAGGCGGTGAGAGCGATCTTGTAAATGAACCGTTCCCTCCGACGGGCGAGGAAGCGGAATATCAGGTCTGACGCGGCGTAGGCGATCATCATCACCGCCGCCAGGAAGACCATGTGCGGCGCTGCGAACCCTCCGTACAGCAGCAAGATGGCCGGCAGGGCGATGGTCTTCTTCGATATGCCGTTGATGTAGGCGTCGTAGAAGAGGTAGAAGATGAGGATCAGGAAGGGATAGGCGGTGACGAAGCCCAGGTGGCCTTCTACGATCTGGCCTATGAACGCGCCGTTGCCGATATAGACCAGCGAGCCTAGGAAGGCCGCCCTGTCGGAGGAGGTCATGGCGCGGAGGACGTAGAACGAGAGCATGCCGGCGAGCCAGAATGACACCGTGAACTGGAGCTTGGCGTAGACGACAGCGGGGATCTGTAGCAGGCCGAGCATTATGGCGTTGGAGGCGGCGTAGGCGGGCGACTGGTATGAGAGCATGCCGGCGGAAACGAAGTAGTCCCAGGTTGAGAAGAAGGAATCGCCGGCAGCCTGCATTTTTGGCCACAGCACCGTGGACATGGCATCGGTGCCGGTGATGTACTCGCCGTCGATGAGGTTGCGGAACAGGAATAATGTGAGGGCGAGGAAGAACAGCGACAGGGCCGCGAACTTCAGAGCCCTATTGGTACGTATGCTAGCGAGCCGCGGCATGCCCCCACTATCCCTCCGGAGGGCCTATGCCGCTGAATAGCTATAAATGGTTCGGGGACGATCGGTGGGGCGGTTGAGGGGTTGGGAGGAATGCACTCGCTATCAACCGATTAACCGTGAGGCGGAGGGCTCAAATCACCATTTATCGCGATTCTTCAGGCGGGCCTTCTGCTCTTCCTCGGTCAAGAACCGCTTGGGCGTCGGCATCGGCACACCTGAGGCGTTGAACGCGTACAATGATCTTAGATACTCCAGGTCTTGCATCCAAGGCAATGGTCCTTCGAGGCCAAGATGCTTGACAATCCCCTCGTCGCTGTGCCCCTGGGAACGCATTTCCCTGGTTATCCTGATGATGTCGTTTTGAGAATAATTTGATCGGCTATACAACCTCATGGTATGCATCTTGGTGCACCAAAGCCCGGAATGCATTACCCTGTGGCAGTCTGGACAGATCGTTTCGAGGTTCTCATCTTCGTTGTTCTTTGGATCACCATCGATATGATTGACCTGCTGTCTCTTCTCAGAGCGATAACCACAGTATGCGCAGGTGAAGTCATCTCGCTCCAGGATGCGGAGGCGTATCTTTTTCCAGGCAGCGCTCCCTCGGAATTTTTCATCTTCCTCTGTTCTCCACGAAAGCTCGTACGATGGATAGAGCTGCTTCATGCTGATGGAAAAAATATCTGCATACTTATCATTTCCATGATTGGAATCATGGTTGGTAATACAATAATTCCTATCTGTTCCAACATTCATTGGAGCCTACCCACGTAGAGTTCAATAATCGTTATTATGGGGGGATTCATGCCAGAAATCGCCTGGGAGGAGTTCATAATATATCTCATCGAATTGTACAACTCAGGGATGCAGGCAGGCCTTGCGAGACCCCGTCGAGAGATACTGAGGGTCGACTCGCCTCGCTCATTCCTCAGTCTTCCGTTCATCGACGAGCTCGACCGCCGACTCGATCCACTGGTTGATTCTGGTCCGCTCCTTCGCGACCGTCCGGTCGAACGCCTCGATGAACTCCTTGGCGTTCGTTATGGTGCCGTTGAGTATCATGGCCTGCAGCGTCTGGCATTGCAGGTCGGTCCTGCTCATCTTTAGGCTCGTATAGAGAATGATGACGACGGGGAGGATGAGCAGGGCGACCAGCAGCAGCCTGAGGGGAAGATCGAGGTTGACGCTGGAGAACAGCGCCCAAGAGATAGCACCCAAGAACAGCACTAGGATGGTGACGTTATGCTGCTTCGCCCTCTGCTCCCTGTCCCTGATTTGGTTGACATAGTCGAAGCACATCCTGATCTCGAACTCGTTGCGCTGGGGCTTCTCTTCCATGAACGGGCTTTCTCACGTGCCCGCTCAACTTATTGCTTTTGCTAGAAGAATCGTATTTGATATCAGAGATAATTAGAACGTATGAATGCATTATGGGGGAGTTATGAGAATTATGGTGGGTCTGTCCGAATTTGAATCGGAGTCACCAGCACCCCAAGCTGGAAGGATACCAAGCTACCCCACAGACCCATGTGGTAAAAGGGGGATTGAGGAAGGGGTTTAAAGAGTTTAGCCCTTCATCCCAGAGGGATAACTTCGTCGACCAGGTCGGCGTGCGCGACGATCATGCGGCGGCAGCAGTAGCGCTGCAGGCCGAGATCATCGAGGACCTGCTGGGGGTCCTCTCCCAGCTGCACCCTCTTGAGGTACGTCTGGTAAACTCCACCGATCACCTTGCCGCACGTAAAGCATCTTACTGGGATTATCATTTCAGCATCACCTGTAGGACTTCTGCCTCTTCTTGCGAGCGCCACGTCCCTGGGGCTTCTTGGGAAGCTTCCTGCGGGGGTCGCTGATAAGCAGAGAGCGGTCGTACTGCTTGAACATTGCCTCAAGCTCGTTGTCCTTTAGGAACTCCACGAGACCCTTGGCGATGGCGGTCCTGGTGGCCTCGGCCTGACCCATGAACCCGCCGCCTTCAACGTTCACGCTGACATCGACCTTGGCGGCCTTGTCGCCGGCCAGGGCCATTGGCTCCATCATCTTGAGGCGGGCGAGCTCAGGGTTGTAGATCTCGATAGGAACATTGTTCACCCTGACTTTGCCAGAACCCTCGCTCACGACGGCCCTGGCCACGGCCTCTTTCCTCTTGCCGCTGGTGTTGACTACGTTTGCCATTTGCTCACCTCAGCCTGCTTCCGAGCCACTCCGCGACCTCGCCGAGGGTGACGTACTTGTTGGTCCACAGGTTCGTAGCGTGCTCCACCTTCTCCATCTGGGAGGAGGCCAGCTCCTTCGGGACCCCGACATACACGGTCAGGTTCCGGTAGATGTCCTGGCCGCGGGCGTTCTTGAACGGGATCATTCCCCGGACGGTCCTCTTCAGAATGAGGTCGGCCCTCTTGGGGAAGAACGGCCCGTTGATGATCTTGCCTCTCTTGTACTTCTGGTGGTACCGGTCCAGGATGACGTCCCTGTTGCCGGTGATGATCGCCTTCTCGGCGTTGACAACGATGACCTGCTCCCCGTTGACGAGCCGCTTCGCGACATTGGTGCTGAGGCGTCCCAGGATGTGCCCTTCCGCATTGATAACAACAGCCATCTAGTTCACCCCATGATCTTCACGCCGCTGCCGGAAGGGTTCTCCTTCACCAGCTCGGCGATGGTCAGCTTCTTCCCGCCGGCAGCCTCGATGGCCTTGGCGGCGCTCTCCGAGAAGCGGAACGCGGCGACGGTGACCTTCTTGTTCAGGCTGCCGGCGCCAAGCACCTTGCCGGGGACGATAACGATGTCCCCGTCCTTCAAGTTCCTTTCCAACTTGCTCAGGTTGACCTCGGCCCAGTTTCGGCTGGGCTTCTCCAGTCTCAGAGCAATGTCTCGCCAGATGGCGGCATTCCCATCCCGGGTCTCCCTCTTCAGATCGGAGATGAGGGCGACCAGGTTGGGGTCCGTCTTGAGTGTATTCTTCATACTGACTCCCTCGACATTGGTAAAATGCGCTAATGGAGATGTCTTTAATAAACATTTCCCAAGCTCACGCTTTCTCCGCCGGCCTGTCTGGACGCTCTTCTGCCTTCACCGGCGGCCTCGCCGCTCTGATGATGACCCGCATGCCGCCGTTCTTCGCCGCCGCGAGGGGATAGCCCGCCTCCTTCAGGATGCGCCTCACCTTCACGACCTCCCGGTCCCGGTCATCCACCCAATCGGCGGACCATATGCGGTGCAGCCTCCACCCCAGTCCGCGCAGCACCTGCTCCCTGGTGCGGTCCCGGTCCCGGGCCGTTTTCCCGGAGCGGTACGAAGCGCCGTCGCATTCGATTCCCAGGACGAACGAGCCGGGGGCGTTGGGGTCCTCCACCGCCAGGTCGACCCGGTAGCCGGAACACCCCACCCTCTTGCGCAGGATGAGGCCTTCGACGGTCAGGGCCTTGAACACCTCCTCCTCGAACTGGAAGTCCAGGGGCTCCTCGGCCCGGCGCTCCCTCGCGCCCGCCAGCATCCCCTCGTCCCCGCCGGAGGCGGCGTAGGCGAGGTAGTCCCTGAGGAGTTTCGGACCGGCCGACCCTCCCTCCACATCATCGGCGCCGATGGAAGAGACCACCATGACCTGCTGCTTCGCCCTGGTGATGGCGACGTTGAGCCTCCTCTCCCCGCCCAGCTGGTTCAGCGGCCCGAAGTTCTGGGTCATGCGGCCCCGGGCGTCCCTCGCGTACCCCACGTCCAGTATGATGACGTCCCTCTCGTCCCCCTGCACGTTCTCCAGGTTCTTCACGAAGAACTCGTCCGAGGCCCCTTCCTCGAAGAACCTCTCGAACTCGGGGTGCTTCATTCTCAGCTTCTCTATGCGGTCCAGGATGGCCATCTGCTGCGCTTCGGAGAACGCGATCACGCCCAGTGATCTCTGGGGGCTCTTGGCGAAGTGGTCGAAGACGAGGGAGGCGACCTTCTCCGCCTCCACGGGGTTGGTCCTCGATCCTCCCCGGTCGTAGACGCCGTCGACCCTGACGTGGCTCACGCCCCCGCCCGGGGCGGCCGAGGGGAAGGTGAACAGGCGGTTGCCGTAGATGTGCCGGTTGGAGAACGCGATGAGCGACTCGTGCCTGCTCCGGTAGTGCCACAGCAGCATGTGCTGCTTGATCGCCGATGCGGAGCACTCGTCCAGGATGCTCTCCAGGTCCTCGGGCCCGTAGTCCTCGTCCTCCTCCCCCATCGCGGCCTGGAAGAACGAGGCGGGGGGCAGCTGCCTCGAGTCGCCCACGATGATGGCCTGCGTCCCCCTCATGATTGAGCCCACCGCGTCCTCTGGGTGGATCTGCGACGCCTCGTCGAAGATGACCAGGTCGAACTTGATCTTGGACGGGTCTAGGAACATGGAGACCGACAGCGGGGACATCAGCAGGCAGGGCTTCAGCTGCGTTATCAGGTTGGGGCACTCCGAGAACAGCTGGCGCACCTGCTTGTGCCGCTTCCTCTCCAGCTCGCGCTTCAGGATGCCGATCTCGACGGCGTTGGCGGAATCGGGGTCCAGGCTCCTGGCCCGGGCGTCGTTCAGCAGCCCTACCAGCCTCCGGCGGGCGATGGCCATCTGCTCCTGGTCCAGCTTCCGGAACTGCTCTATGGCGTGGCGGTGCTCGTCGGAGCGGAACGAGCGGAGCCGCCCGTCGGTGGCCCGCATGGTCTCAAGCCAGGCCTGCAGGGCCCTCTTGCGGTACGCATCCCCCAGGTCCCCCTCTGGCAAGCCCTTCCTCCGGGCGAGCGCGAACAGCGCCTCCAGCCCGTTCTCCCGGCAGTCCTGCTCCAGGGCGCAGATGCGCACCCACTCCTTCAGGGACGGCAGCTCCGACAGATGGTCGGAGGCGAACTTCTCCAGCAACGCCAGGTCGGTGGCGTGCGCCGGCGACGCCGCCCCCTTGGACCAGAACCGGGCCTGCAGGTTCCTCAGGACGTCCTTGAGGCGGGACACCTCCGCCTCGGCGTCCCTGACCGGCCCGGAGAGGCGGGCCGCTGCCCGGGGATCGCACAGCAGGTCCATCAGCTTCGGGGTGATATGCTCGCCGAAGTCCTTGAGGTAGAACGAGGTCCACATCAGGGCGGTGCGCGCTTCTCCCCAGTCGGTGCGGTCCCCCTTGAACCGGGGGCCGAACCGCTCCGCTGACAGCTTCGCCAACTCCTCGAACCGGGCATCGTCCTTCTTGATCTCGATGAGCCGCTCCAGGTCGCCGACCACCTCCCTGTACCGCCTCTTCCCCTTGTCCCTGGCGAACTCCCGGAGGATGGACCGGTCGATGCGGTACCTCTCGCTCAGGGGGCCCAGGTACTTCGCCCCCCTGACTCGCTCCAGCACTGCCTCCAGGTCAAGGGCCAGCACTCCGCGGTCGTAGTTCTCCAGGGCCCACGCCTCGTTCTTCGCCCTCCGCTCGTAGTATGTGCGAGCATCTTCCAGGTCCTTCAGCAGGCGGTCCGGCGTACCGGCCACCAGCCAGTCCCGCAGCGGCAGGGGCGTGGAGACGGACCGCCCCATCTGCTCCAGCAGCGATCTTATCTCGTGAAGGTCCGAGGGCGCCTCCCGTCCGGCCATCGAGCTGAGGCGGGCCACCCGCTCCCTCACCTTCCGGGTGCCGTCCTCCAGGTCGCGAAGGGAGGCTTCCACCATGACCTGGTGCTCCGGCTCCCAACCCTCCATCCTGAGATCGCGCCAGGGGTGGACGTCCACCCGCCCCACCGGCTCCTTCAGCAGCTGCACCTGCTTGGCAAGCCGCGCCCGGGTCTCCAGGTCGTCCATGGTCATGGACGAGGCGCCCTGCACCGGGACCGCCAGCACAGGGGCGTCCTCCAGCGCGGCCAGCCGCCCGTGCACGCAGAACACCGACCGGCCCAGCGGCTCCCTGGCGGCGTGCAGCGCCTGCACGTACTCGTTCAGTCGGTTCCTCAGCTCCTCCAGCTTCTCCAGGTCGTGCCCCCTGACCTTTTCCAGCGTCAACGGGGCCATGCATTCGCGCAGCTCCTCGATGACCTCGGACCTGGCGGTCTTGTGGCTGTGCAGCTCGAGGAGATACGTCCCCAGCCCGCTCTCGTCCAGCCGCCTCTTCACCACCTCCAGGGCGGCCATCTTCTCCGAGACGAACAGGACCTTCTTGCCGGACGCCAGCGACTCGGCGATGATGTTGGCGATGGTCTGCGATTTTCCCGTGCCCGGCGGCCCTTGCAGAACGAAGGTCATGCCCCTCTTGGCCATCTCCACCGCCTCCTGCTGGCTGGAGTCGGCGTCCAGGATCTGGAACGACTGGGCCGGTCGAACCTCGCTGTCCAGCCTGTCCGAGGCCGGATGGTCCGGCACCGGGGGGAGGAGGGACGGGTCGCCGGAGATGGCCCTCAGCAAAGGATGCCGGACGATATCGTCGCGGCAGGCGCGCATCTCCTGGTACATGGAGAGCTTGGAGAACGACAGCAGGGATAGGTACATCCAGTCATCGATCTTCCAGCCCTCGTTAGGCGCGATCGCGTCCCTCGCCCTGCTCAGGTACCCGGCGGGAGCGTCGCCCTCCGCCCACTCCGGGAGCTTGAGCCCGAAGGTGGTGGAGAGCTTGTGTATCAGGGTGGGGTTGATGACCACATCCTCCTCCGCCATCCTGAGCTGGAAGGGCTGCATGGGCCCCTGCTTCACCAGTTCCACCGGGACGAGGATGAGGGGAGCGAGCAGCTCCGTCGAGGGATCATCCTTCTCGGACCACCGCAGCAGGCCGAACGACAGGAACAGGATGTTCACTCCCTGCTCGCGGACCGCGGAGCGGGCCTTGAGCCGCATGTGCCGCAGCCGTCCCGACGTGGGGTCCGGCTCCACCAGCACCTCGCTGCCGGCCACGGCCTTCGCTGCCGCCGAGATGTCCTCCTTCGGCCCCAGCTCCCTGATGGTTAGGGTGGCGTTGTCGGCGGTCATCATGTCGAAGACCCGCGGCGGACCGGGAGCGGCCACACGTATCGCCGAGGAGGGCTTGAAGTTCAGCAGCCTGTTGCGTAAAGTAAGGTCCAGAAGGTTCTGCTGCCAGCGTTCGATGCGCTCGTCCAGCGTGGTAGCGTTCGTCCCCATTTCGGTAGCTAAGGGCCGAGCTAGCACAAAAAGGGATTGGTCTCAAGAGATTTGGGAAAAATGTTCAGGGGGTCCCGGCGAGGGGCGCCTCTCCAGCATCCTCCTCCGGGGCGGCCTTTTCCTCCTCGGCCCTGCGGAGCCCCTCGGTGTCCTTGTACGCCATGCCCCTGTTCACGAGATCGCAGGCGGCCGAGAGGATCCTCTCCTTCATGGCCGGGGTGGGGCGCTTGTACCCGTACAGGGCGGAGGTCCTCATGACCACCTCCTTCTCCGGGCACGCTCCCTCCCTGAGGCAGTACAGGACCGCCTCCTCCAGCTCTCGGGGGCAAACGAGGTCCAGGCTGTGGCGGTCGGGGAACCGGCGCACCGCCGGGGCGGTCATGCCGCACGGCCACAGGAACTCCCCGTCCATGGTGACGGAGTAGCCGTCCAGGGACTTGACCGCCTCGTCGAAGCGGCGGTCCAGGGCGGCCATCTTCCCGCCGGCCAGGCGGATGTAGTCCTTGATGCGGGCCTTGGCCACCGATGCGTGGACCGGCCCCTCCTCATTGACCACCAGCAGGAGCGCGTCCCTCAGCCCCTCGGCCGGGTCGTCGGCATACTTCTCCAACAGGTCCTCCCTTTCCCGGAAGTCCACCGCCTGGTACAGGGGGCAGGCGTCCGCCGCGCTCCTGGCGGCGGGGCCGTCGGACAGGGCGGCCACCATGACCTCCTTGGCCGGGGCAGCGGCGGGAAGAGCAGCGGGCGCTTCGGGGGCTGCAGGAAGCGGGACGGCGGGGGCGGTGGCCTCCAGGCTCCTGGACGCTTTGATCAGCGCCCTCTTGCCCTCCTCCCAGGCAGCATTCTCCCTCGCTTTCTTGAGGGCCTCCATGACCCTCTCCACCTCCTTCTCGGGGTCGTGGATCCAGTCCTGCGACCACATCCTCATGACGTTCCAGCCCAGGCCCTCCAGCACCTCCCGGCGGAGGCGCTCGCGGTCCCTGGTGGTCTTGCCGGAGCGGTACGAAGCGCCGTCGCACATGATCCCCAGGAGGTAGTTGCCCTCCCGGTCGCCGTCCTGGACGGCCAGGTCGATGCGGAACTCCGAGCAGCCGACCCTACGGTCGACCTTCAGCCCCTTGGCCACCAGGGCGTTGCGGATATCCTCCTCGATGGGGTACGAGAACGCGTCCTCCCTGTTGGGCAGCGAACCCTTGTCGCCGCCCTTCATGGCGTACTCAATGTAGTTGCGCAGCATCTCCGCGCCGGGGGCGGTGCCCTCGATATCCTCCGGAAGCAGGGACGATACCAGCACCACCTGCCTCCTGGCGCGGGTGATGGCGACGTTGAGCCTCCTCTCCCCGCCGGGGCGGTTCAGGGGGCCGAAGCCCTGGTGCATGCGGCCCTGGGCGTCCTTGCCGTAGCCGACGCTGAAGATCATGACGTCCCTCTCGTCACCTTGCACGTTCTCCAGGTTCTTGACGAAGAACTCCTCTTCCTTCCCCTCGTTGAAGAACGGGGCCATGTCCGGCTCGATCTTCAGCCGCTTCTCCACCTCCTCCAGGATGGCCATCTGCTGGGCCTCCGAGAACGCCACCACGCCAATGGAGCCGGGCGCCTCGCTCCGGAAGTGCTGGAACACCAGCTCCACGACCTTGGCCGCTTCCACGGGGTTCCGGCGGCTCCTGCCGCGGTCGTACTCGCCCTCGGGCACATGGACGAACGAAACGCCCAGGCCTTCATGGCTGACCGATGACGGGAAAGTGCTCAGCCGATCGTTGTAGAAGTAGTGGTTGGAGAACGCGATGAGCGACTCGTGCCTGCTCCGGTAGTGCCACCGCAGCATCCTCTGGGGCATGGAGGACGAGCACTCGTCCAGCACGCTCTCCAGGTCGGGGATGTCGTCCTCGTCGTCGTAGCTGACCTCGCGGAAGAAGTCAGTAGGGGGCAGCTGCTTGGCGTCGCCCACCACGATGACCTGCTTTCCCCTCATGATGGAGCCGATGGCGTCCTCCGGGCGGATCTGCGACGCCTCGTCGAAGATGACCAGGTCGAACTTGATCTTGGACGGGTCTAGGAACATGGAGACCGACAGCGGGCTCATGAGCAGGCAGGGGCGCAGGGCCAGGATGGGCTCCCAGGCCTGCTGGAACAGCTCCCTCAGGGGGCGGATGTTCTTCTTACGGTTGACCTCGTGCTTCAGCACCCACAGGCCGCTGCCGTGGGCGGGGGAGGCGTCCTCGCACAGTTCCCTCCTCCTCTCGTCGAGAACGGCGCGGGTCCTGGAGGCGGCGGTGCGGAGCATCTCCCCGTCCAGGCGTTCGAACCTCGCCACCTCGCTCTCCTGCTCCTCGCGGTTGAAGTCGCGGAGCAGGCGGTCGCGGGACACCAGCAGGTCGTACCACAGCGTGAGGTGCCGCTTGCGGATGCCGTTCCACAGGTCCCCAGGCAGAGCGGAGCGCTCCGCCAGGATGACGAGGTCTCCCAGGCCGGCCTGCTCCAGCTGCCTCCTGACGCGGTTCGACTCGGCCCACTCCCGGAAGGAGGAGGCGGTGTCGAGGTGGTACTGGGCCCACTGCCCCAGCTCCTCGAACGGCACCTCGTGGAGAGGCCGCCCGCCGGCGAGCTTGTCGAGAGTGAAATACTGAGACAGCGCCGAGAGGGCCTCCTGGAATCTGAGGCAGGAGGTCTCCAGCTCGTCGATTCGGCCCTTCAGGCCGATGAGCTTCTCCGGCCCGTCGCACAGCAGGGAGCGCACTTCGTCGCTGGCCGGCTCCCCGAACTTCTCGTAGTACTGCCTGGCCCACTCCACGGAGCGGTGCAGCGCCTCCCAGTCGGTCCTCTGGCCCTGGAAGTACTTGCCGAAGGCGTAGGTGCACTCCGCTTCCATCGACCGGACCCGGTCGGCGAGGTGCGCGATGTTGATCACTTCCGGCAGCTCGGCCATGACCTCGTCGTAGGTGAGCTTCCGGTCCCCGCGCCACATCGAACGCAGGAGGTCCAGGTCGTGGCGGTAGCGGGAGTTGAATGACCTGGTGAATGAGCTGTACTTCTCGGTGAACCGCTCCTGCATGGACGCCAGGTCCAGGGCGAGGACGTCCTCGTTGAACCGGGCGCGGAGCCAGGTCATCCTCTCATTGAGCTGGGAGTAGGATTCCTTCATGTTGTCCATCGCCCTGAGCAGGGGGACAGGGTCCTTCTCGATCCATCTCGGGAGGGGGTAGGTGGTCAGCAGGATGTGCCTGAACTGCCCCACCATCTGCTCCACGTCCCCCAGGGCGGCCGGCTCGGGGAGCCCGTGGTCCTGGGCGAACCGCGATGATGTCTCGTTCAGGCGGGTGCGGGCGAACTTGAGGTCCGACAGGCGGTGCACCATCTCCGACTGGGCGCCCAGCTTCCAGGAGTCCACCAGGCAGTCGGTCCAGGGGTGGTCGGACCTCTGCGCCAGCACCGGCGCGTATCTCTGAAGGTCGCGGACCAGCGGGGCCATGGCCTCCAGCTCCTTCCAGCTGAGCTTCTCGATGTTGGGGAGCGAGATGACCAGCTCGGGAGCGTCCTTCAGGCGGACCAGTTCCTCCAGGAGCTGGAACACCGGCATGCCCAGGCCGTCCCGGGTCCGGTGCAGGGCGTCGACATAGCTGTCCAGGCGGGCCCTCGACCCCTCGAGCTCGTGAAGTGCCTGCACCTGCTGCGGCTGCACCGGGACCGGGGTCAGGGACTTGGACAGCTCGTTCGCCACCGTCTGACGGGAGGCCTTGTGGCTGTGAAGCTCCAGGCAATAGTCGCCCAAGCCGTTCTCGTCCAGGCGCCTCTTCACCACCTCCAGGGCGGCCATCTTCTCCGAGACGAACAGCACGGTGCGGCCCTTGGCCAGCGATTCGGATATTATGTTGGTGATGGTCTGCGACTTGCCCGTCCCGGGGGGGCCCTGCAGCACGAAGCTCGCTCCCTCGGCGGCGAGCGCGACCGCCTCCTGCTGGCTGGAGTCGGCGTCCAGGATCTGGAACGATCCAGCCGGCAGGTCCCTGTCCAGAGGGGAGGTAGGTTCCTCCAGCAGGGTGGCGTGCGACGCCCCGGTGTCGCCGGCCATGGACCTGATGACAGGATGGGCGGCGGCCACGGAACGGTAAGTGGCAAGCTCGTCGTACATGCACATCTTGGGGAAGTTGAACAGCCCCAGGCGCACCTCGCTGGTGATCTTCCAGTCCTTCAGCGGAGCGACCGAATCGGCGACCGCATCGAGGTACTTCTGGATGTCCAGGTCCCCCTCGGGGAGTTGGGGGAGCGTCAGACGCAGCTCCAGCTTGAGCTTCTGGGCGAGGGTGGGGTTGACGGAGATGTCGTCGCCGGTGTGCACCAGGCGGTAGGGGCGGAGCGGACCTTCCCTGACCAGCTCCACCGGGATCAGGACCAGGGGGGAACGGATGCGCTCTCCATCGGTGACGGCATGGGACCACTCCAGCGCGCCGACCGTAAGGAACAAGATGTTGGTGCCCTGCTCCCTCACCGCCGCGCGGGCCTTGGTGCGCATGCTCAGCAGGGAGCGTTCCGCCCGGTCGCGTCCGAGATCTGGTAGCACCTTGTTCTCGTACTGCTCGGTCCCGTCATCGGCGCCGAAGTACAGCTCAAAATCGCTCTTGTTCTTGACCAGGCGGTCGTAGATCGCTTGCGGATGGGGCCTCATCAGCTTCAGGCAGCCCTGCCTCCCCTCCCGGAGGTTCAGCAGGCTGTTCCTCAAGCTGGTGTCGATGAGGTTCTTTCTCCATCTCTCTATACGGGCATCTAATGTCTTGTCGTCTAGAGTGAACATCCCTATCCCAACCCGAATATGTCAGACACGGGTCGGACGGGGGATATAGTTTGCTATATGATTTTCTTCTCGCTGAAACGATAACAGTAAGCCGGGCGGGGCCCCGACCCCGGTCAGTCTAGACAAGAAAACCAGCGACAGCAATTATGTCAGCTGCCCACGAGCATGCTCACGGGCTTGCAGCTAAACTCAGCCTCAAGTGCCATATGGCCTTTGGCTTCACCACTCGCTGCATTTGGCTGGCTGACAGACAGCCTGCCGCCTTCCCATGTAGAGAAGGCGGCGATGTTCCTGCTGGCGTTCAAGTCGGCGTCCAGCGTGAACCTGCACTGAACGCATTCGAACTGCCTTCCTGTTCTGTTACTTGAGGACACGTGACCGCATCGAGAGCAGGTTTGAGAAGTATAGTGAGGATCGATCACCTCTACTCGTTTTCCCAGAGCTTCAGCTTTGTACCTAACAAACCGAATTAATTCGCCGAACGACCAGCTACCCAGCTTGGGGTTGAACTCCCTGCTCCTCTTGATTTCCCTGGTACTTTTCAAATCCTCGAACACGAAAACGTCATACGGCTTGCTCACTACCTCTTTGGCCACACAATGGTTCGAGTCCCGAACGAACCGTCTCTCTCGCCCGCTTACTTCACGAAGTTTTCGTCTAGCGGAGCGAGTGCCTATGGACTGCAGTTCAGCCTTGAGATGGCGATACTGGCCTTTGACGTTCTTGAGATGTTTGGAGCTGTAGAAAGTGTTGTCTGAGCACACCGCGATGTTGTTGATGCCCAGATCGATTCCTAAGCGACGATTCCCGCAGTTGAACGGCGGAGTTTCGCCCTCTACCTGGACGTTGAGGAAGCAAGCGTACCGACCGATGATAAGCTGTGCGTTCTGCACCATCCATGATTGGTATTGCCGATAGTAGTCGGGTAGAATGAAGTCGTACCGCTTTCTTCCGGATACTGTGCTTATGCTGAGGTATCCGGATTGCAGGAAGACCCTTAACGTTCTCTTATCGTAACGAATCGAACTGGATGGTTTCTTCCTGATCTTATGCTTGAACTTATCGCGCTTGAGCATGTCGCTTGCCTGATCTCTGGCCGTTTGCACTAGTGGTGAAGGTAGCGAGGGGAATTCTTCTCTCGCATCATAGTATGTCGCGCGGTCCAGCTTGTATTTATTATGCTGCTTGTTTGCCTGGCCCCAATCCAAGACACGCTGGCACGCCTGATTAAATAGGCTGACCGTCTCAACGAGCTCGACGGTGTGCTCCAATAGTATCTTGACGGTGCGGAACATCGGATTAGGAATCGCTGATTTAGCGATTTGATACATCTAGCTACGTGTAATATTTTTCTTCAAAAGGTACTTTTTCCAGCGATACATATTATTATCACTATAGCTTAATCACTATATCCTAGGGGAAAAATGGATTAGGGGGGTTGTTATGGTGGTGTCGTTATGATAAGATTTGGCCCGGCCGGTATTCCACTTTCATGCAAAGGCAGGACCTTGCGCGACGGCATAGAGGACGTGCACAGCCTCGGCCTTAACGCCATGGAGGTCCAGATGGTGCGCGTCAACGTCATAGACCGCTTCCCCGATGAGGAGGAGGTAGGACTCACCCCCCTGGAGGTGGAGAGCGACCTCATCATGGAGATCAACCGGGTCAAAGGAAAGAAGGAGGTCCGGCTGACCAAGCCGACCGAGAAGATCAAGGAGGACGACACCCTCATCACCTTGGCCTCAGGGCTCGCGCAGAACTTCCTGGAGCTGCAGGAGCTGGGGGAGATGGGCAAGGAGATGGACGTCCAGCTGTCCATGCACACCCCCTATTACATGGACCTGTCAAGCAATTCCGAGCTCACCGAGCGGTGCATCGACAACATCCGGTGGGCGGGGACGATGACCGACCAGATGGACGGTACCATGGTGGTGACGCACCTCGGCCTGTATGGCGAAGGCAGCAAGAAGCAGGCCAAGAAGAACATCACCGACAACATCGCCGCGGTCATGGAATGGTGGGAGGACAACAAGCTCAGGCCCAAGCTGGGGCTGGAGATGTCGGGGCGCCAGGAGGTCTTCGGCTCGCTGGAGGAAGTTCTCGAGCTGTGCGACGAGGTCAAGGGCACCGTGCCGGTGATCAACTTCGCCCACGTGCATGCCCGAGAATCAGGTGGGCTCAGGGAGCCGCAGGACTTCGGCGCCTTGCTTGACAAGGTCAAGGACTACGTCAACGGGCACTTCTATACTCATTTCTCTGGCGTGGAGCACGAGGGCGGGAACGAGAAACGGATCACCCCCATCAAGAAGGGTGATCTCAAGTTCGAGCCTCTGGCCGAGTTCTTGGCGGAAGAGAACCCCAATATCACCGTCATCTCCTCCTCTCCATTGTTGGAGCACGACGCCATGTACATGAAGGTCATCTACGAGCGCGTGCTGACCAAGAGGGTGGCCAAGGAGATCAAGGGCAAGAAGAGCGACAAGAAGGGCGCCAAGGATGGGGACGAGGAGGACGAAGAGGAGGAGGTGGAGATAGAGACCCCCGACCTCGAGGAATTCCAGTCCATCACCACAAGGGAGCGTCCGGAGCGCAAGCCCGCTCCCCGGCCCAAGGCGGAGAAGCCGGAGAAGAAGCCGACCCCCAAACCCCCGGCCAAGAAAAAGAAGTGAGGCGGGAATGCAGGAGCCGCTCCGCTACATCCTTCGGGAGATGCAGGAAGCATTGGAGAAGATGGACCCCTCCGCCCTGGACGGCGCCATCGCTGCCATAGTGGGGTCGAAGAAGATCTTCATCTACGGCGTCGGACGCTCCGGGCTGGTGGGGCAGGCCTTCGCCGTTCGCCTCGTTCAGCTGGGCTTCAACGTGCACTTCGTCGGCGACATGACCACGCCGATCGTGGATGCGGAGGACCTCGTTATTATAGTATCTAACACCGGGGAGACCATGTCGGCGGTGCAGACCGCCAACATCGTGCGCCGGGTCGGCGCGACCGTAATCTCCGTGACGTCGAACCCCAACTCCAAGCTGGGGCACGCCTCCAATCTGATACTGGAGATACCCCTGGTGAAAGACGAGCAGAAGAGGAAGTACGCGCCGCTGGGGACGATCTTCGAGGACACCGCGCTGGTGCTGTTCGATTCCCTCGTCCCCATTATAATGGAGCGGACCTCGCAGAACGAAGCCTCCCTGCGGCGCCGGCACGCTATCTGGGTCTAAGGGATCGCCGTTTCCGGGCCCTTCACCTGCTTTCTGAAGCGCACCACCTTGCTGGCATAGGGCTCCTGGTAGGGGTCCCAGTACACTGCGAACGGCCGCGACTCGACGCGCCCGTCCCGGAGGCGGAACACGTCGATCTCGCGGTTCACCGGGTCGATGACCAGGGCGGAGTGGAAGCTCCGGTTGAACATGGCCCTCTGGGTCTGGATGTCGGTGGATGAGAGGAAGCAGCCATAGGACGGGTGGGAGTGGTACCATCCCACGATGATGTACCGGAACCCCGATTCGTCGAGCGAGGCGAACAGCTTCTCGAAGGCGTCGCGGTCGAAGCGCACGCTCACCTCGGTGGCGTCGAGGTCAGTGGTGACCACGTCGCGCACCAGCGCGTACTCCCTCCCGTTGTGGCGGTACACCCCTCCGAGCATGAGACCCATGACCTCCTTGCGCTCGTTCACGTGCGCCAGGGCATGATTGCGCATCTTCTCTTCGGCCACCTTGGATATGTACAGTTCCAGCCCCTCCTTGCGCGCCTCCTCGTAGGCGCTGAGGCGGTTGGCGTTCAGCCACCCATGCGCTTTCGTCCTCTCCGTCGGCGGGGGCGGCGATTCCTTGACCTCGACATCCTGGACGCCGGTGATGGTGGGGGCGCTCAGGGCCTCACCACCCTGGGGGCGGGAGGCTTGAGCATCGGCGGCAGCTTGACCTCGGCGCAGTTGAAGTGCTCCGCCGCGGCGGTGCAGCTGTCGGTGCCGAACGGGCTGGCGGGGTTGGGGTTCATGACCAGGGACTCCACCCCTTTAATGAACGATATCAGGGTGGAGTTGAACCCCCACTCCTCCAGGAGCTTGGTGCAGACGTGCCCGCCGTCGTCGGGCATCATGATGTTGGGGTGGAAGATGGGGGACATCCACCTCACCGTCGGTTTCTCGAACGGGTAGTTCTTCCCGATGCTGATGCTGAACCGGTGCAGGTAGGTGCTCCCGACCTTGCCCTCCTCGATAATGGGCCCGGGGACCTTGGCGAGCTCGACCTCCACCTCCACGGGGAACCGCACCCTGGACGGCGCCGACAGGTCCGGCATGTCCCTGATATAGCTGCGGCAGGCCGACAGCTCGTTCCTCAGCCTGATGACGAGGATATCAGCGGGAAGGGGCATGGGCACCGCCTTCGGGGTCGGGGATAAGCTCCAGCTCATCGTTGTTCATGAGCATGGCCTCGGCCACGGTCTGCTGGCCCCGAAGCAGCTTCTTGCCCCTCCTGAGGACGTACGCGCCGGCGTCCTTCTCCCAGTACCCCGCGGCGCCCTCGATGATCTCCACAACGGTGTTCTCCGCCTCCAGCTCCATGTCCACGCTGGCGCCTGACTCGGCGTTCCTGACCTTTACTCTGAGAGGCATAATATCCAGTCGTCAAAATTATTCAGTGACGTAAAAAGCTTGTGGGCCTACATGTAGGCTACAGTAATCAGAGCGAATGCATGGGGCACTCGGGGTCGAAGGAGAGCTCCAGCTCGTCCCATCTTCCCCGCAGCCCGTCGTAGTGCAGCACGTTCTTGATCGTGCGGTCCTCCAGGCCGCACAGCAGCTTGATGGCCTCCCTCACCTGCACCGCCGCGACGATCGAGGTGGTGGTTATCTCCGCGGCCACCTTGGGCTGGTAGAACGCCACCTCCGCGCCGGTGCAGGAGTACCGCTTCTCCAGTATCTTGTAGTGGGTGCGGTTCAGCCCGCACTGCAGGCACGGCGTGGCCGGGGGGACCACCACCTGCACCCGGCCGGAGAACCCGTCAGTGCCGCCGTCGACGTAAGGGACGCCGTGAAAGTAGGCGTGGGAGTTCACGTGCAGGCGGGCGGCCACGTTGTCCAGGCATCCCAGGACCAGACGGTGCTCCTTCCATACTTCGGGCGGGAGGTCCTCCACCCTCCCCGCCACGGGGGTCACCGACGCACCGGGATCGAGGTCGACGGCCCGCTCCGCCACCGCCTCGGCCTTGAGCCTCCTCTCCGCATGGTCCCTCTCCCTGAACAGCACGCACCGGCTCAGGTTGGAGCGGACCACGTGGTCCATGTCCACGAGGGTGATGTGCCCGATGCCCGCCAGCACCAGGTCCTTCACCGCCTCGTTGCCCAGCGCCCCGGCGCCGATCACCAGGACTCGCGAACCCCGCAGCTTCTCAAGGTCCAGCCACTTGATGCGCCTCTCCCGCTCCCAGCGGTCCTCGTCCACTTGCCCGGCCCGCAGCACGATCCGACCCCCACGGCCTGGCCGCCGGGTAGGCGGCGGTCCAGGAAGAGAAAGATATTAATTATCCAATATATAATCGGACATTGTTGATATCAACAACGAAATCGGGCCCTGGCGGGATGCGGAGAAGTTAACGGTCGACTTTTTTGAGCTGGAAGCGTTTGCACACATGGCCGCGCCGGCACCGTCTGGACGATGTGAAAAGGTATTAATCGCTTCAAGCACTCTAGGCGCGGTAAGATGAACGCGGAGTTCAAGGTCACCCCATGGGAGGTCAGCGGCGAAGTGGACTACGACCTCCTGGTGGAGAAGTTCGGGACCAAGAGGATCGACAACGCTTTGCTGGAGCGCATGTCCAAGTACGGCGAGCTCCACCCCCTCCTCAGGCGCGGGGTGGTGTACTCCCACCGGGACATGGAGTGGATCCTGGACCGCTACGACGCCGGGGAGAAGTTCTACCTGTACACCGGGCGCGGGCCGTCGGGCCACACCCATCTGGGCCACCTGATGCCCTGGATCTTCACCAAGTACCTGCAGGACACCTTCAAGGTCCCTCTGTACTTCCAGCTTACCAACGACGAGAAGTTCCTGTTCAACGAGAACCTCACCCTGAAGGACACCACCGACATGGCGTACCAGAACCTGCTGGACGTCATCGCCCTGGACTTCGATCCCAAGCTGACGAAGATCATGGTGGACACCGAGTACATCCACCACCTCTACCCCATCGCGCTGAAGGTGGCCAAGAGGATCACCTTCTCCACCGCCCGGGCAGTGTTCGGGTTCGAGAACTCCAATAA
The DNA here is from genome assembly GCF_000308215.1 of Methanomassiliicoccus luminyensis B10. NCBI lineage: Archaea > Methanobacteriati > Thermoplasmatota > Thermoplasmata > Methanomassiliicoccales > Methanomassiliicoccaceae > Methanomassiliicoccus > Methanomassiliicoccus luminyensis. The sequence goes on along the minus strand of NZ_CAJE01000014.1, from coordinate 4,875 downwards.
CATCGGCACGATCTTCTTTACCAGCGTCCAGGCCGCCCCGGCCTTCCTGGGCTCCGAGCTGGCCGGGAAGAACGTCCCCTGCCTCATCCCCTGCGGCATCGACCAGGACCCCCACTTCAGGGTCGCCCGCGACATCGCCCCGGTCCTCGGCTACTATAAGCCGGCGCTGCTGCACAACAAGATGTTCCCCGGGTTGCAGGGCACCGACAAGATGTCCTCGTCGCAGCCGAACAGCACCATCTACACCACCGACCCCCCCAAGCTGGTCAGGAAGAAGATCATGTCCGCCTTCACCGGGGGCTGCGTCTCTGTGGAGGAGCAGCGCAAGTGCGGCGGGAAGCCGGAGGTCTGTTCCGTCTTTAAGTACAAGTTCTACCTCTTCGAGAAGAACGACAAGAAGCTGGACGAGCTGTACGAGAAGTGCCGCAGGGGCGAGATCCTGTGCGGGGAGTGCAAGAAGTCCCTGGCCGACAGCATGGTCACCTTCATCGAGGACCACCAGGTCAAGAGGGAGGCGGCCAAGGACAAGGTCGAGGAGTTCATGCTCCGGGACTGAGGCCAAATTTAGGGTGGCGGAAAGATCAATGGCCCCGAGTTGAATGTGGGATCCGGCAGGTATTCATGGGAGGTACAGACCGCCTGTGACGGTCGCCGCAAGACCCCCCCTGGGGCCGCCCACAAGATCATCATTGTTATTGCAGGGGTCCACCTTGCTCCCAGAGCAAGGGCACTGTTCAATTATCAGAAGATATTGATCAGCATTCACTTACCTGCCATGCTGGGAAGGTAATGCCCGGGAGCGTGGGCCGCCGCTCTTCCAATGTATTGTTTAAGGATGATGTTGTTCTTGATAATGCATATACAAAAACCCGCGGCCTGAGCTCCGAAGGTCCGATTTCTGAGGGCCGATGTATCGGTGTCCGTCATATCTATGGAATAATCAAGTATAATATTCCGCGAGAACATCCGAACCCACTTTTCGGGATTTCGAGGAGTCAAGTTGGTGCTGAGATGGATCAAAAGTTGTCAGGCCTGATGCTAGCTGTTCTGATGGTATTGTCCGCGACCGTAGTGACCGTAGGGCCGGTGGGCGTGGCGTCCGCCGCGCCGGAGGATGACTTCGAGTATGTCCTCATCAATGGGGGTGCCGAGGTCCAGATAACAAAATATAACGGTCTGGGCGGTGCCGTGGAGATACCCAGTGAGATCGACGGAAAGCCTGTGACCGCTCTCCTCTTGAATGTGTTCAACGGGAATGCCGCCCTGACCTCTGTCGACATACCGGCCAGCGTCAACGTCATCTGGGACAACGCGTTCGACGGCTGCACCGCCCTGACCGCGATCAATGTCGCCGCCGGCAATATGGTCTACGAGAGCGAGGGTGGCGTCCTGTACAGCAAGGGCATGACCGTTCTATTGAAGTACCCCCTCGCGAGGGCGGGGGCTTCATTTGAGGTGCCGGGCAGTGTTTCCACTATCCATGCCGACGCGTTCAGGGGCGCTTCCCTTGTTTCTATCTCCATGGGCAGCGGCGTAATCACCATCGGCGTGAACGCCTTTTCCTTCTGCACCGCCCTGGTGTCCGTGACCCTGGGCAGCGGCGTGGACACCCTCCCGAGAGCGGCGTTTGGGTCCAACCCCTCTCTTGACAACATTTTCGTCGATGATGGCAATGAAAAGTACGTGGACATCGATGGCGTCCTGCACATCCGCGGTTCAGGAGGAACCCTTACTCTCTGGATGTGCCCCTCGGGCAAGATCGGTGCATACGATATCTCCCCGAATGTCCGAACGATCTCGTCCACTGCGTTCAGTGACAGCGACCTCAGCTCCATCACTATTCCCGAGGGCGTGGTAACGATCGAGGACTACGCGTTCTATGGGTGCAACGCTCTGACCTCCATCGTGATACCGAACAGCGTCACCCACCTGGGAGAAGGAGCGTTCTATGAATGCACCGCCCTGACCAGTGTGATCGTGGGCAGCGGCGTGCCCTCGCTGTACTATACGTTCTATGGGTGCTCTTCCCTCATCGCGATGGTGTTCGAGGGCAACGCCCCGTCGCTTTTGGACGATTATGTGGAGTTCTACGGCACTAGCCCAGATCTTAAGGTCTTCTGCCACGATGGCGCTACCGGCTTCGGCGCCACGTATGGCGGAGCGCCCACGACCATGCTGGGTGTCGGGGCCACCGCGCCCAACGGCCTGACGGCCACCGTCGACGGCACCAGTGTTGTCCTGAACTGGTCCGCCCCGGTCTACACCGGCGGCGCGGACATCACCCACTATGCGATCTCTCAGAACGGGGCGCCGATCGCCACTGTCAGCGCGGACGGCCCCCCTACCTACGCCGTGACCGACCTGGCCTATGGTTCGATCTACACCTTTAGCGTAACGGCCTGCAATGAATACAGCAACGGCCAGGGCGCCACCGTGTCGGTCAGGTTGTTCGGCCTCACGATCACGTCCCCCGCCGACGGCTCGCGCGTTAAAACCAATGACGTCGTCGTCCACTGGGGCGTAGAGGCGGCCGGGGAGCTCGCTTACCAGGTGTCTCGCGACGGCGTGTACCTGGGTGAGATGCCCACTACAAGCTATGCCTTCAATGACCTCCCTGACGGCACCTACAGGGTGCAGGTGTGGGTGCGCGACAACGATTATCACTTCGGGACGGACACGGTCTCCTTCACCGTGGACACCGTCGCTCCCACGGTGACGGCCAGGTCGCCCGAGGGAGCCGAAGTTGCCGTCGGCGGCACGATAGGCGTGACATTTGACGAGGCCATGAACCAGACCTCGGTGGTCATGACCCTGAACGGTGAAGAGGTCGAGCTCGCCTGGAACGGCAATACCGCGACGTACACTCCGAACCCGGCGCTGGCATATGGCACCGCTTATGCCATCAGCGTGACCGGGAAGGACGTCGCCGGGAACCCTCTCGGAACGACCTCTTGGACTTTCACCACTGTTGATGGCGCCGTCATCTCCGGCGTGGTCACCGACGACGCCACCGGTCTCCCGATCGCCGGGGCCACAATATCGTTCGGCGGCCAGATCGATACAACGGACGAGAACGGGGCCTTCACGATCAGTGGCGTCGCGCCTGGAACGTACGCCATGGCGGTCAGCAAAGATGGATATGCGCCCTGGGAGCAAAACGTGCAGGCGACCTCGGGGGCCAACATTGTGAACCCAGAGCTGCATGACACCGCGCCCCCCAGCGTGAGCATAATCTCTCCGGGACCCGGCACCGTGTTCGCCATCTCCTCAGTTACGGTGACATGGGCCAGCAGCTCTGACGTCACCGCCGTCCGCATCAGCACCGACGGGGAGAACTGGACGCCGATAACGGGAACGAGCAACACCTCCAGCTATCCTGACGGCCTCAACACAGTATACATCAACGTTACCGACGCCGCGGGGAACTGGGCGGTGGACACAATATCGTTCACTGTAGATGACATCGCGCCGACCGTGACGGACCGCTGCCCCGTAGAGGATGATGTCTGGATCGAGGACGTGATAAGCGTCACCTTCTCGGAAGCTATGAGCCAGAACTCGGTGAACATCGTCGTCAGCAACGGGGCCACCTCGATCCCCGGAGTTATTTCTTGGAACGGCAACACTGCGATCTTCACCCCTGACTCCGCACTGGATTACGACACCGTCTACACGGTGACGGTGACCGGGAAGGACATGGCGGGCAACGATCTCGCAGAGCCCGATTGGCAGTTCACCACCCTGAAGGACGAGGGCCTCATCTATGGCGAGATCACAGATCATGAGTATAACCCCCTCCCAGGCGTCACCGTCACGCTCAGCAACGGCATGACCACCACGACCAACGAGACTGGCTACTTCGAGTTCGACAAGGTCCCCTCAGGTGACTACACCATCACCATGGCGAAGGAGGGCTACGTGACCATCTCATGGTACCCTCTGCCGAGCCTCCCGGGCGGGTACTCGGTGTTCGGGGCGAGCTTGGAGGCCGAACCCGGCTCCATCGTTGGAACGGTCAAGGACGCTGACGGCAACCCCATCTCCGGCGCCACGGTAAGGCTGAACAGCACCGTGTCAACGACGACCAACGCCACCGGATATTTCGAGTTCGATAACGTCATCGTTGGAACGTACTCGCTCAACGTGACCAAGGAAGGCTACCGCCCCATGGAGCAAAGCGTGACCCTCGCGCCGGGAGAGGACAAGACCTTGGACCCAATGAGCCTAGGGGCCGTGGAAACCGACGATCCCACCGATCCTGGAGATGACGACCCCTCAGACACACCCGGCGGAGACGGCACCACCGACAAGGATGATGTGCCAGGGGACAATACCCTGCTGTACGTCGGAGCCGGGGTGGCAATAGCCATCGCCGCGCTGCTCGGCGTGCTGTTACTGCGGAAGAAGTGAGTCTAACGAGGGGCCTCCCCCCCCCTTACTTCTGGAAGGAGCATCCAGAACTCTCAATCAGTCCAGAGCGCCATGCTCGATCGGCAGGCAGGTCCCAACAGTATCGGCCAACCTCTGGTGCGCTCTGCGCAATGCTCTGCCGGGGCAGCCATTTTTCAACATCACAGGGCCCGCCCCATCCATCGAGCCGGCGATGGTTCTTACTGCAACTCGCAGATCATCAACGGAGCAAGCGAGCGGGCTCCCCTTTGTCATCAATCGTTATGGCTATATACATATAGTTTGATTTCTATATCAAATATTATATTCAGAGGTCAAACAATGAAAGCGCGCAAATTCATGGTAGTGAGCGGCTTCCTCGGCGCTGGAAAGACCACGAGCATGATCGCGTTCGCCGAATATTTCAATCAGAAATATGGAAAGGCCGTGATCATCGTGAACGACCTCGGCGCCAAGAACCTGGTG